>JAGOJI010000027.1 GCA_017995195.1 Cloacibacterium sp. | reverse complement strand
TGTTGTCGGGACCTGTTTTTTTTGTGTACAAAATTCTTCAAACCATTAAAACGGCAGCAGTATTGAGTGAGAAATCTCAGGATAAAAACTTTGTCCCTGTATTTTGGATGGCAACGGAAGATCATGATTTTGAAGAAATCAATCATTTTGCCACCAAGAACAATGTATTCCGAATCAAGGCAAAATCAGGAGGTTCGGTTGGCAGAATTTTGGTGGAGGAAACCGATTTTGTAGAAGAATTTGAGAAAGTTTTCAAGGACGAAATCTACGGAACGGAACTTATTCTTTGGATGAAAGAAGCCTACAAAAAAGGGCGTACTTTGTCTGAAGCTACAAGAATTTTGGTAAACAGGTTGTTTGGTTCGTGGGGATTGCTGATGATAGATGGAGATGATGCTCGTTTAAAATCTCAAATGTCAGCTATTTTTTTAGACGAACTGAAAAACCAATCTCTTAAAAAATCAACGGAAAAAACCGTGTCGTTTTTGGAAAAGAAATACGGAAAAGTCCAAGTAAATCCTAGAGACATCAATCTGTTTTATCTTTCGGAAACCAGAGATAGAATTGAGTCTGATGGAGAAGATTATGTAGTGGTAGATACTCCTCACAGATTTTCATTGCAAGAGATGGAACAACAAATATCTCGCCTAAGCCCAAATGCTTTGATGAGACCTGTTTATCAGGAAAAAATATTGCCTAATGTTATTTACATCGGTGGAAATGCCGAAATTGCCTATTGGCTGGAGCTCAAAAATTATTTTGAAAAACTCAATCTTCCTTTCCCTATTCTTATCCCAAGAAACTCGTTTCTTTTTTTGGAAGAAAAAACAGTGAAGAAACTCAAAAAATCGGGACTTACAATAGAAGATTTTTTTGGGGATTATCCTCAGGTAATGAGGGAGAAACTTTTAGATAACTCGGAGCTGCTCTCTATCCTGAATCAAAAAGAAAAAGAAATAAGAGAAGCGTTTTCACTGTTAAAATCAAAGGCAGAACTTACTGATATAACCTTTCGAAATTTGGTGGAAGCAGAAGAAATACGACAACTGAAATCCTATATCCGAATGCAAAAACGCTTGCTAAGAGCAGAAAAAATAAAGCAAAATGAAAAATACACCTATATGCAACAGCTATTTCTGGAAGTACACCCTAACGGAACTTGGCAGGAACGTTGGTATAATTTTAGCGTGTTTTATGCCCAAAATGGGACGCAATGGCTTGATACTTGCTACCAAAAAATGGATGTGGAAAAATCGGTAGTAATAATTTCGGAGATTTAGCAGGAAAGCCGTATTTTTGTCTCCTGTTTTTTAGTGCATAACAAAAATAATATATACGAGAATATTTAATCATAAAGACACAAAGAAAACTACGTAGAGCATCATTTTCAGAATTTTCAAGGATAGTATAACCTTTGTGTAAAAAAATGGTGACTTTGTGTTAAAATTCAATGATTTCAAATTTTTGTGATGTACTGAACTGTTTTTTATAAAAATATTGCAGGATAATAATAGATTGAATTAACTATTAAAAATAAATAAAGAACGTAATATATATACGCCATACCTAAAAAAAACAATAAATACTAACAGATGAAAAAAGTCTTATTATTATCGTTTTTTGTTGCTTTTGTAAGTGTTTTTGCTCAAAAAACACATACTGTTTTGGCAAAGGAAAACCCTTATTCCATTGCAAAAAAATATGGAATGACAACCGATGAACTGCTAAAACTCAACCCAAAGTTCAAAGAAGGTAAACTCAATATTGGAGACGTATTGGTCATCAACAATAAAAAAAATGAAACCGTAAAGCCTACAGTTCAACCGAAACCTTCTTCTACGGTAACAGGGCAAAAGTTGGGCAAAATTTTTCTTCAACCTAAGCAAACTATTTACGGAATTACCAAACAGTACAAAATTTCGGAAGCAGAGCTAAGAAAATTGAATCCCGATTTGGACAATCACCTAAAAATAGGTGATGCGGTTGTTTTACCGGAAGCCAATATCAAAAAATATGCAGATGCCAACGCTTTCAATACACAGGCTTCTGTAGGAACTACCGATGTTTCCGGAGAAAAAGTATCTGCTGAAGAGGTAGCTGAAGGAACATACAAAGTTCAACCCAAAGACACTTATTATGGAATTACCAAAAAATTCGGAATTTCTCTAAAAAAACTTTATGCCTTGAATCCCGGATTAGAGGAAAAAGGTCTACAACCGGGAAGTATTGTTGTAGTAAAAGGAGAAGAACCTCAGAAAGAGACTAAAGATACCGTATTACAAGAAGAAAAGCCTAAGCAGGAAAAACCAAATACAACCGTCGCAGCTCAGGAAGATTATGTAACCTATACTGTTCAAAATGGTGATACACTTTTTGGGATTTCCAATAAGTTCAATGTTTCTTTTGAACAACTTATGACACTTAATCCTTCGCTTTCCAACGGTTTGAAAGAAGGAATGGTACTGAAGATTAAAAAAGTAGACATTCAGTATGTTAAAAAATCGGGAGATGCTCTTAGTGTTGTACTGATGTTGCCTTTTGGGTTCGATGCCGGAGATTCCAAATACAGGGGATTGGCAACCGAGTTTTTGGCAGGAGCCAAACTCGCTATTGAAAGAAATGCCAAAAGCGGACAAAAATTAGAAATTAAGGTGATTGATGCAGGAAGTGAAACTTCATTTAAAAATAGCTTGTCTCAAATCAATCAAAACAATACCGATCTTATTGTGGGACCTTTCTTTAAATCAAACGTATTGGAAGTTTTACAATTTGTAGATGAGCAAAAAATACCAATTGTAGCTCCATTTGCTCATACTTCGGAGTTGTATGATTACAGCAACCTCATCATTATAGAAACCGATGCCAAGGTGTATGCCGATAGAATTGCTAAAGAGGTAAAGCAGGTTTACTCTAACCAGAAAATATACTTGGTAAGTGAGAAAAACTCAGAATTAGCCGACTATTTGAAAAAAATATTGGAAAAAGAATTGGGCAACGTCAATTTAGTATGGGTAAACTCTGCTTTGGACATACAATTGGACCAAAATATGATGACAGGGCAAAATGCACCGGTTATAGCCATTTTAGCTACCGAGAACGAAAATTTAGGGGTAGAATTTACCAAAAGAATTTCGGAATTGGCTAAAGAACAGAAAGATATGAAGGCTTTTAGTGTGAACTATCATTCCGTTTTCGATAAAAATATCGATGGACTCAGCCAAGCAAGCATGGTATATCTTATGGATCGAAAAATAAATACCGATGGTGATTTCGAAAAACAAGTTTTGAAAGACTATAAAAATAAATATTGCAAATCGCCTTCCAAATACGCAGTAATTGGTTTTGATGTAATGAACGATATGTTGAGTAGAGAAAACGGAAAAGGTGAAATTTTTAAACAAATAAATAAAGTACAAACCCAACTGGCAACCAAGTTTGAATTCGTTAGAGCCAAAAGGAATGGAGCCTACGTGAATACAGGCTATAGAGTTGTAAGGTTGGTACCATAATTTGATAAACGATGTTTGATGAATAAAACTGATGAGGCAAATTACGTTTCAGTAAATTGAAAAAAGAGCCACAATCAATATTGTTCGAAATAGTCTTTATCATTTTCAATAATAAATAAATGAAAGCATTAGTATTTCCTGGTCAGGGTTCTCAGTTCGTAGGAATGGGAAAAGAACTTTATGACAGTAGAAGAGAGATTAAAGATTTAATGGAATCCGCCAATGATATTTTAGGATTTAAAATTTTAGATATCATGTTCGGTGGCTCCGAAGAAGAACTGAAAAAGACCAAAGTAACACAGCCTGCCATTTTTATTCACTCGGTAGCAGCGGTAAAAGCGGTAGATGCTTTAGGAGCACAGATGGTAGCCGGGCATTCGTTAGGTGAATTTTCGGCACTGGTTGCCAATGGCGTTTTATCGTTTGAAGATGGTTTGAAGTTGGTATCTGCCCGTGCACAAGCAATGCAGGAAGCCTGCGATATTAATCCTTCTTCTATGGCGGCTATTTTAGGTTTAAGCGATGAGAAAGTAGAAGAAATCTGTGCGGAAGTAGAAGGGATTGTAGTGCCGGCAAACTACAATTGCCCGGGACAATTGGTGATTTCCGGAGAAACCAAAGCAGTAGAAAAAGCCTGCGAAATGCTAAAAACAGCAGGAGCTAAAAGAGCGTTGCTATTGCCTGTAAATGGAGCTTTTCACTCGCCTTTGATGCAACCCGCACAAGAGAAATTGGCAGCGGCAATAGAAGCAACAAAATTTAAAAAGGCAATGATGCCGGTATATCAAAACATAACGACCAAGGCGGTTTCTGATCCTGATGAGATTAAGAAAAACCTGATTGCTCAGCTTACGGGACCTGTAAAATGGACACAGAGTGTACAAAATATGATTGCAGACGGAGCCACTTCGTTTATAGAAGTAGGGCCGGGCAAAACTTTGCAGGGACTTATCAAGAAAATAAATCCTGATGCAGTGGTTTCATCGGCAGTTTAGAAAATAGGAATCGACAGGCTTGCCTGTCGATTTTTTTCAATAGAAATAGAAATGCAAAAATTTTTCTCGTACGGCAAACTCTTGCTCACTTCTGAATATGTAGTTTTAGATGGTGCTTTGGCATGGGCAATTCCTACCAAATTGGGGCAGGAAATGTCGGTGGAAGAAATAGCCGATGAAAAATCAGTTGTTTTTTGGGAAGCCTTTCATGAAGGTAAACCTTGGCTGCAAACTAAAATCGATTATAAGAATTGGAAAATTATAGATGCCAATTTGCAAAAGCCCGCAGAATTTGTTCTAAAAACTTTGCAACACCTTCAGGAACTTTCGGAGAAAAGGTTTCGAGCCAATGAAATGTATTACATCAAAACCAACTTGCAATTTCCTGCTCATTTTGGCTTAGGAAGCAGTTCAACCCTCATGAATAATCTGGCGAATTGGGCGAAAATTGATGCCTTTGAGCTCAACGAAAAAGCATTGGGAGGAAGTGGATACGATATTGCCGTAGCACAAAAAGAATCCGCCATTCTTTATCAGTTGGAAGGAAATCGGAGGAAGATTCAGAGGATTGATTTTCAACCTCATTTTAAAGAAGAATTGATTTTTATTCATCTCAACCAAAAGCAAGACAGTAGGGAAGGGATTTCCATGTACCGCCAAAAGGAAAAATCATCTCGACTCATTCAAGAATTTTCGGAATTAACGACTCAAATTATTCAAGCTCAAGATATTGATGATTTTTTTGGACTCATTGAAATTCATGAACAAAAACTGGCTCAATTCTTAGAAATTTCAACAGCAAAGGAAAAATTTTTTCCAGACTGTCCTGTAGGTATCAAAAGCCTTGGAGCTTGGGGTGGAGATTTTATCTTAAGCAGAACCTTTGAAGGTTATAAAAATTATTTTAATAAAAAAGGCTATACCGGTATTTATAATTGGGAAGAATTGATTAAAATTTAATATTTTTAATAGCTGATTTTTTCCATGAAAAGACTTTATTTACTGCTTGTTTTTCTTACTAATTTATGCTTTTCTCAAGACCAATTAACCTATCGGTTAGACCGATTTAGTGGGGTTAATGGAGTGATTGTTGATCCTACACATTCTTTGGTGAATGATAATCACTGGGACGCAAACATTATTTCTGTAGGCACGTTTCTTCAAAATAATTATGTCTATCTAAACAATTCGAGTGTGATTACCGCAATGCAATCAGATGGTTTTTATACACAAGAAAACACACCCGCCTATAATCCCGATAAAAATTATATTCAAATGGGGTTTAATCGGAACCAAAATTTTTATGAAAATTTACAGGTAGAAATCCAAGGACCTTCCTTTGCTTGGAGACAAAAAATAAAGGAAAGAGATTATGCTATTGGTGCATTTTCCCGAGCGAGAAGCATGGTTTCCGGAATGAATATGGATCAATCTTTTGGGTATGATGCCATTAAAACGCAATTGCCCAGTGCGATTTTGGCTCCGGAATATACAGTTAAAGCATCTAAAATAAATATGGCAAATTGGGCAGAAATAGGTTTGAATTTGGCGACCAGAATTAATGAAAACCCTTTTGAACAATGGCTATTCGGGACTAATTTAAAATTTTTGTTGGGCTACGATGCTGCAATGCTTAATATCCCTAAAAGTTTTGAAGTTTCTGTTTCGGATCAGGATTTTTTAATGAAAAACTATCAGGTTGATGCTATGGCGACTACTGCCTATAATTTTGATACTCAAACTTATGATTGGAAGAAAAATAATGGTTTGGGAGGAAGTATTGATATAGGAATCAGCTTTGTAAAAAATAAATACAAAACCTATAGAGATCAGGAATTTGAATATGATGACAAATTTTCGGCAGCCCTTTTGGATTTGGGGTTTATTAGCTTCAAAGGCGAAAATCATACCTATCGGTTGAACGCTCAATCTTTAATCAACTTCGATACTTTTCAGCAAAATACCAATAGTTTACAGGATTTTTTCGCCCAACTCAGTCAGACTATTTATGGGAATCCTGACCGGTCGAGAGTTTCCGATTCCTTTAAAATCGGTATGCCTACTTCTTTGATGTTGAATTTTGATTCCAATTTTTATAAAAATCATCATCTTAATTTTAGCTTCTTCCAAAGGATTCCTGTTTTTGAAAACTCTTTGAGAAGACCAAATATTTTTTCAGTTTCCTACAGCATTCAGAAAAATGCCCTGTCCTACGGAGTTTCTACTTCTTTATACGAATATCAAAGCCTAAGATTTGGAGGCTATTTGCGTTTGGGACCTTTGTTTTTGGGCTCAGAAAATATATTGCCTATTTTCTTTAAACATCAAAAATTGCAGAGTTTTGATTTTTATATAGGACTCAAATTGTTCCCATTTTGGGACAATTTACTCAAGAAAAGACAAAGACAGAAATGTAATTGTTAGGATTATTTATTAAAATTTAAAATTATTTATTGTAAAACGATAAATAATTATACATTTGCGATATAATTTAAAAATTACATTATGAAACTTATTGGTAAAAATTCAGTATCAAAGTACATCAGTTATTTTTTTGCTGCCCTATTTTTTCTGGTTTTGCTCTCCGGAGTTTATGAACTTTTAGGTTGGATTATTTCTTATTACAATTTCTCTACAGGAAACACTTTGCTTTCTCAACTTTTTGAAACAGGAAAAGATGTAGGCTGGAACAAAAACCAATGGACAAATAAAATGGATGATTTAGAAAAATTCAAGTTTTATATTCCCTTTACGGAATCTAATTTTAGAACAGGTGTTTTCAGCCTCTCAACATTCATTGGTAACACGTTTAGTAACCTATTTTTAATTACTTTTACCTATTTCAGTTTTAGAGTTTTTAGAGAATTTTCAAAAGAGAATTTTTTCAATCAAAAAACAATTCAGTTTTTAAAAGGCTTCGCTTGGTTCTGCATAATTTTCTTTATCGGGAATACCGTTATCAATCTTTTCATTGTAAAATATTTCGGAACTTCATTAATATATGGTTTTTGGCACTTTATTTTAGGAATTATGATTCTTTTTGTAACTGAATTCTTCAAAAAAGGCTACGAACTGCAATCCGAAAACGACTTAACCATTTAAAATTACAATTATGAAAATCATAGGCAAAAACTCTCTTCTCTACTGGCTTCGCATTCCGTTTGCAATTTATGTTGTCGGTTTTATTTTAAGTTCTTTGTGGATTTTTGGACTCATGTTTTATCATGCTTTCACCCAAAATTACAATTCATTCATCACAAATCGAAGTATTGAACATTTCAAATATGATGATGACGACAAAGTAGAAAAAACATTGAATCTAATTGAATTCAAATATCCATTTACCAAAATGTGTGTAGCCACAGAAAACACAGCAGAAGGTATTGTAATGGCTTTTTTAGGATTACTCTCTTTTAGTTTTATATTATTTTTCGCTCTAAAAATTGTTTTAAAACTTTCTAACGATCAAATATTTTCTGCTAAAATAGTACGTGATTTCAAATTTTTGGGTTACGGACTGATATGTTTTGGAATTATTCATATCATTGTTGATCTAGTTACATCTGTTAATAGATTTGACATTTCTTCACCATTTTTTTATATTTTGACAGGACTAGTATTAATTTTCTTGAAAGAAATTTTCTACAAAGCACAAAAAATTCAAGAAGAAAACGACCTAACCATTTAACACTATGCCCATTATCATCAACATAGACGTGATGCTTGCCAAACGCAAGATGCAGTCGCAAGAGCTCGCCGAAAAAATCGGCATTACGCAAGCCAATCTCTCCATTCTAAAAACGGGAAAAGCAAAAGCATTGAAACTCTCAACTTTGGAAGCCATTTGCAAAGCCTTGGATTGTCAACCAGGAGATTTAATTGAATATCAACCGGAAAATTAAAAACTAATCTTTAAATCTTAATATCATTATGAAAAAAATCTTTATCATCTTCGGATTAATTTCCGGAGCAGCGTTTTATGCACAAGAACTTACCGATCAAATGAAAGGAATGCTAAAATATGACAACATTGATGAATTTTCGACTTATGTGAAGAAAGAAGACCTCAACAAGTGTTTTCAAATTAAAGAATCCTCCTATTCTTTGCTCGCACTTTCCATAAAAATGGATAGTCAGAAGTTTTTCCAAAAACTGATTGATGAAAAAGCAGATTTAAACCTAATATGTGACGACAAAACACCTTTAATGTTTGCTACTAAATACGGAAATTTAGCATTAGCAAAGAAACTTTTAGAAAGAGGTGCAGATAAAAATAAAAAATCCAATAAAGGTTTAACCGCCCTTGATTATGCAAAAAAATATGATAAGCCAGAATTGGTTAAAATTTTGGAATAAATAATAATCAAGATTTAGAAAAGAGCCCTTTCAGAGTTTCAAACTCTGAAAGGGTTTTTCGTTGAAAATAATTATCTTTGCAACCATAAATTTAACCGACAACTGTCAACCAAAAACCGACAACTAAAATGTTCAGAACGCACACTAACGGAGAATTATCTCTCAAAAATCTTAATGAAAAAGTTACACTTGCAGGTTGGGTACAAACCATTCGCGACAAAGGTTTTATGATTTGGATAGATTTGCGAGACCGTTACGGAATTACGCAGTTGGTTTTTGATGCAGACCGAACTTCGGCTGAAATTTTGGAACAAGCGAAGAAATTGGGTCGTGAATTTGTGATTCAAGCAGAAGGAACCGTGATAGAACGTGCTTCCAAAAATCCAAAAATTCCAACGGGCGAAATTGAAATTTTAGTAGAAAAACTCACGATTCTCAACGAAGCTGAACTTCCTCCTTTCACGATTGAAGATGAAACCGATGGCGGCGAAGAACTTCGTATGAAATACAGATACCTCGACATCAGAAGAAATCCCGTGAAAGATAAACTGATTTTCCGTCACAAAATGGCACAAAAAGTGAGAAATTATCTTTCCGACAAAGGTTTTATTGAGGTAGAAACGCCGGTTCTCATCAAATCAACTCCCGAAGGAGCGAGAGATTTCGTGGTTCCAAGCCGAATGAATGCGGGACAGTTTTACGCACTTCCACAATCGCCTCAAACTTTCAAACAATTGTTGATGGTTGGAGGAATGGACCGTTATTTTCAAATTGTAAAATGCTTCCGCGACGAAGATTTGCGTGCAGACCGACAACCGGAATTTACACAAATTGACTGTGAAATGGCGTTTGTAGAACAGGAAGATGTTTTGGAAACTTTTGAAGGAATGACTGCAAGTTTGCTGAAAGACATCACCGGAAAAGATTTCGGAAAATTCCCAAGAATGACTTTTGAAGAAGCCATGAAAACCTACGGAAACGACAAACCGGACATCAGATTCGGAATGAAATTTTGCCCCCTTTCCCCCGAAGGGGAGAAAATGCAGACGGGATTCCCTGTTTTTGATGACGCAGAATTGGTTGTCGGAATTAATGTGGAAAACTGTGCAGATTGGACGAGAAAACAGATTGATGAATATGTTGATTTTGTGAAACGTCCGCAGATAGGAGCAACAGGAATGGTTTGGATTAAATATCAACAAGACGGAACGCTAACATCATCGGTAAATAAATTTTTTGATGAAAAAAAATTAAAAGAAATCGCACAAAAATTCTCCGCAAAACCTAACGACTTAATGTTTATTTTAAGCGGAAACGAAAATAAAGTGAGAACGCAACTTTCGGCTCTCAGAATGGAATTGGGGAACAGATTGGGTTTAAGAAAAGGCGATGAATTTGCCCCACTTTGGGTGATAGATTTTCCACTTTTGGAATGGGACGAAGAAACAGGTCGTTATCACGCGATGCATCATCCTTTCACTTCACCAAAACCTGAAGATGTTCATCTTTTAGAAACCAATCCGGGAAAAGCAAGAGCAAATGCCTACGATATGGTTCTGAATGGAAACGAAATTGGCGGCGGTTCTGTAAGAATTTTCAATAAAGAATTGCAGAGCAAAATGTTCGATTTATTAGGTTTTTCCAAAGAAGAAGCAGAAGCACAATTCGGATTTTTGATGAACGCTTTCAAATACGGAGCTCCGCCACACGCTGGTTTGGCGTTTGGTTTTGATAGACTGGTTGCTATTTTAGACGGAAACGAAGTCATCAGAGATTACATTGCTTTCCCGAAAAATAATTCAGGTCGAGATGTGATGATTGATGCACCGGCAACAATTCATGAAGAGCAACTAAATGAACTAAACTTAAAAACAACAGTATAGGTTATCCGGTTGAAGTAAGACCAATAAACTGATTGCTATTTAGTTAGGCTCGGGTTTATCTAAATTATCATAAAGATTATTTTACTATAAAAAAGCGAAGATTTTTTTCTTCGCTTTTTTCTTTAGTCATGAATTTTACATTAAAATATTTTCTGTATCCCTTTAATATTGATAAAAATTGAAATTGTATAATTTTTAATCAAAATTCTATAATAAAAAGCGATGGTCTTGGTTACAACTTTGTAACATCAAAAATGATAGAAAAAATCAAGTAAAATAAAAAATAAAATATTATGAACACAGTTAAGAAAACAATTCTAGGATTAGGAATTTTAACAGCAGGATTGGTAAGTGCACAAAGTGGTGAGATGACCAATATATTAAAAGTGGGCATCAATGCAGGTGTAGCAGTACCATCTAACAATGCCTCGGCTAATGTAGGGTTTGATATTGCTTACCAACATTTGGTAACTCCGGGGTTCGGCATTGGTATTGCCTCGGGGTACAATCATTTCTTTGGTAAAGACAATACAGTGAATGGGGTAACCATCAAAAACAATGATTTTGCTGTGGTTCCTGTAGCTGCTATGCTGAGGTATTATCCACAAAAAACAGGTTTTTATTTAGGAACTGATTTGGGCTATGGGTTTATTACAGGAGATGATGTGGTGGCAGAAGGTTCTACCGTAAAAAGACCTGACGGAGGTTTTTACCTTAAGCCGGAAGTAGGCTATCACAACAGAGATTGGAATTTTGCTGTACAATACACCAAAGTATTTACAGGAGACAAGGGAAATATTCCGGGGCAAGATTATAGTGTAGGATCTATAGGAGCGGCTATCTCTTACAATTTTCCTTTAGGAAACTAATAAGAACAAGAAGTATATCATCATTTGTGTTTTTTCCCCGTTAGTTTTTTGAACTGGCGGGGATTTTTATGGAAATTTTGTAAGGTTCCAAGGGAATTTTGTAAGAAAAAATGCTATAAACAGAGCTAAATTTGAATCAATACAAATATCATAAAATTAAGAGATATGTCAACAAAGCAACAGTTAGAAAAATTAGCAACAGAAATCAATGAACCTTGTGTAACCATTTCGTTTAATACCCACAGAACGCATCCCGAGCATTTGCAAGATGAAATCAGGCTGAAAAATCTACTTAAAGAAGCTGAAAACAGAGTGATTGAAGAATATGGCAAACGTCCGGCAGCTGATTTGTTGGAGAAATTAGAGACTATTGCAGATGAGGTGGATATTCAATATAATTTGGATAGTTTGCATTTGTTTTTATCAAACGATACCAAGGAAATCATTAAATCTACTTGGGAGACAGCTCAGGAAGGAGTTCATATATCCGATTCATTTGCTGTAAGACCTCTTATTAAAGACTACAGCCGAAGCGAGGAATACCTCATTATGCTTCTTTCTCAGAGCGGTGTACATCTTTATGAAGCCATTAATGATGGTATTGTGAAAGAAATAAGAAATGAAGATTTTCCTTTCTCCGAAAACAGACATTACAACACCCACCACGATAAAGGAAGTGATCCAAAACATTTAGATGATTTGGTAAGAGAATTTCTCAACAAAGTAGATAAAGCATTGGTAAAAGTACACCATGCAACGGATTTGCAGTGTATTGTTATCTGTACAGAGGACAACTATAGCAGACTCATGCAGGTGGCAGATAAACCTTCGGTATACCACGGATATTCTAATATTGATTATGTAAATACTAAGGAGCATCAAATTGTGGAGCAAGCCTATGAGATGATTAAAGAAATACAATCTGCGAGAAGAGCCGAAGCAATTGCCGAAATGAAAGAAGCCGTAGCACAAGGCAAAGTAGTTACTGATTTGCGTGAAATATATCAGGCGGCTAAAGAGGGTAGAGGAGATTTGCTTATTGTTCACCAAAACTATATACAACCGGTACTGGTGACGGGTAAAGATACTTTCGAAATTACAGAAAATGCCCAACAGGAAAATACAATAGAAGACATTACAAGTACTATTGCTTGGGAAGTTCTTTCCAAAAAAGGAAGGGTAATTTTCACATCGCAAGATGAGATTAAAGATTTAGGAAAAATTGTTCTAAAAACCAGATATTAATCTTTAACCTTTCCAATTAAAAGATACCCCATAGAAACCCTTTCCTCAAAATTAAAGAAAAGGGTTTCTTATTTAGATATTAAAAAATTGAAGTATGGAATTATCAATGATATTAGTTATTTTAGGAGTATTGCTCTTTTTTGGACATTTTTTGGAACAAATATCCGAAAAAACCAGTATTCCTGATATTTTGGGATTGGTATTACTGGGAATTTTAGCAGGACCTGTTTTCCATTTTATAGACCCTTCTGTATTTGGCGTTTATGGCTCTTTACTCAGTACATTGGTATTGGCCCTTATTTTATATAGTAGTGGAGCCTCTCTGAAAATAGATAATCTTAAGAAATATATAGGTTCTTCTATGGGGATTGTATATGTGGGCTATTTTATCACGTGGGCAGTTGTTTCGCTGTTGTGCTACATGATATTCGATATGTCGTTATTAGCAGCCTTGTATATAGGAGCTATTTTGGGAGGAACTTCTGCTGCGGTGGTTATTGTTTTTATCAAAAACATTAAACTAACGGATAAAACGGAAACCACCTTAATTATAGAATCTGCAAAAACCGATATATTTACCTTTATTTTTCCTTATACTATCTTAGGAATTATGAGTACCGGCGAGTTCAAAGCAAGTGAAGTAGCGGTAGATTTTGTTCTGTTGTTTGTGGTTTCTATTGCAATAGGTTTGTTTGGGGCGTTTGTTTGGTCTTATCTTATCAATAAAATTCCGGCAATCAAAGAGACCAAATTTTCCATACCAGCTGCCATTCTTATTTTATATGGACTCACGGAGTATTTTGGGTACAACGGACCCTTAATGGCTCTTGTATTCGGGATTTCTTTGGGGAATATTAGTGTATTCGACAGGAAATATATCGAAAGATTTATTCCCAATACCCACAATATTGTTACCGATAAAGAGAAAGATTTTATAGGAGAAATTATTTTTATGTTAAAAATATACTTCTTTGTTTATGTGGGTTTGAGCATCAAGGTAGATGATATTAATATGTTATTTTGGGGGGCATTGATTACCTTAGTTATTTTTGCATTAAGAATACTGATTGTGAAATACGTAGTAAGCAAAGACACGCCATTGTTCGATAAGTCTATCCTTTCTATGATGGCTCCTAAAGGTTTAGCAACAGCTGTAATGGGTGGTATGCCTTTGGCTCAGGGATATGCTGATGGAGAAATTATTCAATCCTTACTTTATGCCGGTTTGATTCTCAGTATTATCTTCACCGTTATTCTTTTCTTTTTGGTAGATAAAAAAATAAGTCTGCCTTTCTACAAGAAGATTTATGGAGAGTAGGTTCAGCTTTTGGCATAAATTCTAAATGTTTTTTAGCCACGAGTACACGAATTATTCGTGCGTTCGTGGCTATGGTTTTGATATCCTCCAACTCTAAAACCAACAACTTCACGTCTTTATCCAATTTTTTTTTACACCCAACACCTTTATAAACAATGTTTTTTCGATTTTATAACTTCACACCCAAGGTTTTTTTCTGCCAAATTTTCCGACTTCAAATTCAAAACTGCCAAATTAACGCTGAATTTTGAATTTTGAATTTTGAATTTGAATTGGCACAAAAATGGAGAACCAAGAAGTAAGTAATTTAAAAAATCAAAATAAATATGTCAGTAAATTTTAAACCTTTAGCAGACCGAGTTTTGGTAGAACCAACTCAAGCAGAAACGAAAACTGCATCAGGAATCATTATTCCCGATACCGCAAAAGAAAAACCACAAGAAGGAATCGTAATTGCCGTAGGAAACGGAAAGCCAGATGAGCCAATGACTGTAAAAGTAGGCGACAAAGTTCTTTACGGAAAATATTCCGGAAGCGATCTTAAAATTGATGGCAAAGATTATCTTATCGTAAGAGAAGGAGATTTATTGGGAATCTTGGGATAAATCCCCCTTTCCCCCAAAGGGGAGAAAATCTCTAATAATAAACTTTAAAGAAATAAAATAATCTTTATTTCAAAATTAAAATTGAAGACAAAATATAAATATTAACAGTAAAATAAAAACTCTTGTCCCCCTTTGGGGGAGAGGGGGAATATAAATTATGGCAAAAGAAATAAAATTTGATATTGAATCAAGAGACGCTCTGAAAAGAGGGGTAGATGCATTGGCTAATGCAGTAAAAGTAACTTTAGGACCAAAAGGTAGAAACGTGGTGATTGAAAAATCTTTCGGTGCACCACACGTTACCAAAGACGGTGTTTCTGTAGCAAAAGAAATTGAATTAGAAGACAAAGTAGAAAACATGGGAGCACAAATGGTAAAAGAAGTAGCTTCCAAAACCAATGATATTGCTGGAGACGGAACCACAACTGCAACCGTTTTAGCACAAGCTATTGTAAGAGAAGGTCTTAAAAACGTAGCAGCAGGTGCTAATCCTATGGATTTAAAAAGAGGGATTGACAAAGCGGTAACTGCCGTGGTTGAAAACTTAAAATCTCAGTCTCAAGTAGTGGGTGATTCTTCTGAGAAAATTCAGCAAGTTGCCTCTATTTCTGCTAATAATGATGATACTATTGGTACATTAATCGCTGAAGCGTACGGAAAAGTTGGTAAAGAAGGTGTAATTACCGTAGAAGAAGCAAAAGGAACCGATACAACTGTAGATGTTGTAGAAGGAATGCAGTTTGACCGTGGTTACCAATCGCCTTATTTCGTAACCAATCCTGAGAAAATGGTAGCAGAATTAGACAATCCTTATATTCTTTTGGTTGAAAAGAAAATCTCTTCCATGAAAGAATTGTTGCCGGTATTGGAACCTGTTGCTCAACAAGGAAAAGCTCTTCTTATTATTTCTGAAGAAGTGGAAGGCGAGGCTTTGGCAACTTTGGTAGTAAACAAACTGAGAGGTTCTCTTAAAATTGCAGCGGTAAAAGCTCCTGGTTTTGGAGACAGAAGAAAAGCAATGTTAGAAGACATTGCAATTTTGACTGGTGGACAAGTGATTTCCGAAGAAAGAGGTTTCACCATGGAAAATGCAACCATTGAAATGTTGGGTAGAGCAGAAAAAGTGGTGATTGATAAAGATAATACTACTATTGTAAATGGTGCTGGAAACGAAGCCGACATCAAAGGCAGAGTCAACCAAATCAAAGCACAAATGGAGACCACAACTTCTGATTACGACAAAGAAAAATTGCAAGAAAGATTGGCAAAATTAGCTGGTGGAGTTGCTGTACTTTATGTAGGTGCTGCTTCTGAAGTGGAAATGAAAGAGAAAAAAGATCGTGTAGATGATGCACTTCACGCAACTCGTGCCGCTGTGGAAGAAGGAATTGTTCCTGGAGGTGGTGTTGCTTTGGTTCGTTCTATTACTGCTTTGAATGACTTAAAAGGCAATAATCAAGACGAATCTACCGGTATCAAAATTGTGAAAAGAGCAATTGAAGAACCATTGAGACAAATCGTTGCTAACGCAGGCGGAGAAGGTTCTGTAATCGTAGCAAAAGTTGCCGAAGGAAAAGGAGATTTCGGTTTCAATGCGAAAAATGACGAATATGTAAATATGTACGAAGCAGGAATTATAGATCCTACAAAAGTGGTGCGTGTTGCTTTGGAAAATGCAGCATCTGTTGCAGGAATGCTATTAACTACCGAATGCGTAATTACAGAAATTAAAAAAGATGAACCAGCCATGCCACCAATGGGAGGCGGAATGCCGGGAATGATGTAAAAACTTTAATCTTTCAAGGTTTTTAAAATCTCAAAGAAAATTGATAAATAAAAAATACCCTCCAATTTTGGAAGGTATTTTTTTTGCTAAAAAGGTTATAATAGATTCTTATTAACTCGAATTTAGGCTAATTAACTCATTTTGAAACGGAGGGCGAGGTCGATATATGTTTAAAATTTGTATTGACTCAGAAAATTAATTTATAGATGTAAAGTCATACTCGTAATATAGAATTTTCTAAAAACTATATAAAAAAGCCCTAATCATTACAATTAGGGCTTTTGTTGAGGTTTCGAGCGGATTCGAACCGCTGTAGATGGTGTTGCAGACCACTGCCTAGCCGCTCGGCCACGAAACCACTATATTGGAATGCAAATTTAAGAACTTTTTTCAAATTTTCAATTCAAAAATCAATTTATTTTCAATTAATAGGTTAATTAATTTATAATGAATAACTTAAAGTAATCTGAATTCGAGTTAACAAAAACTATAAACAACCGAAAATGAAAATTTTAAGGAAGATAAACAAAAAAAATGAACTGTTTTTTAAGGTAAATCAAGTTAAAAAGTAATATGAACTTTATAGCCTCTTAACCTCACTTTTAACTGAACTTTAGTTTTTAGCATTCTGCTACACTTACCGCTACAGCCAAACCTCCTTCGGAGGTTTCTTTGTATTTGGAATTCATATCAAGAGCGGTTTCCCACATGGATTTTATGACTTCGTCTAAAGTAACCCTCGCTTTTTCCGGGTCGCTTTCTAAGGCCAGCTGAGAAGCTGTAATTGCTTTTATAGCTCCCATAGAGTTTCTTTCGATACACGGAATCTGAACCAAACCTCCAATAGGATCGCAAGTAAGTCCTAAATGATGCTCCATAGCAATTTCTGCCGCCATAAGAACTTGGGCAGGAGTTCCGCCACAAATTTCGGTAAGTCCTGCTGCTGCCATTGCCGAAGAAACACCTATTTCTGCCTGGCAACCGCCCATTGCAGCGGAGATAGTTGCATTTTTCTTGAATAAAGTTCCTATTTCTCCGGCTACCAAAAGAAATCGGATAATATCTTCTTCTGTATTGAATTCGGTAAATGCTTGGGCATACATCAAAACAGCAGGAATAACGCCACTTGCCCCGTTGGTAGGAGCAGTAATGATGCGTCCAAAAGAAGCATTTTCCTCGTTTACGGCGAGGGCAAAACAACTAATCCACTTGGTAGTGGTATCGAAGTTTTTGCTTGTGGTTCTTACTAAATGATACCACTCATCGATATTTTTGTACTTTCTGTTGTTAAGCAGTTTCTTGTTGAGCGATGGGGCTCTTCGTGAAACCTGTAATCCTCCGGGTAATATTCCTTCTTTATTCACTCCTTTGTAAATGCAGTCTTTGATTTGTTCCCAAATGTACAAGGCTTCTTTTTCGGTTTTATTTCTACTTCTCCAAGCCTCTTCGTTAATATGAACCAAGTCGGATATTCTGCTGAGGCTTAGTTTTTTACAGTATTTCAATAGATCTTCTCCTTTGTGACAAGGATACATCGTTCTTATACAACTGTTTTTGAATGTATTATCTTCTTTGGTTGCCACAAAGCCACCACCTACCGAATAATAATCTTGAATCATCTCTTCTCCGTCTTCAAAAATAGCTTTGAAAATCATGCCATTGGGGTGAAAATCCAAAGATTCTCCCATATTCAAAATTAAATGTTTACCATAAACAAAGGGGATCGATTTTTTTCCGCCCAAAAGAATTTGTTGGGTATTTTTGATATGGGTAATTTTTTCATCGATACTTGTAGTATCTATGGTTTTGAAATTTTCGCCGGCAAGTCCCAGCATACCGGCAATATCGGTCCCGTGTCCTATACCTGTTTTGGCAAGCGAACCGAAAAATTCGAGAAACACTTCTTTCACTTCGGTTAGGGGTCTTTGGGTTTTTATTAATTCCAAAAACATTTCTGCGGCATTCCAAGGTCCCATGGTGTGAGAACTTGAAGGTCCTATTCCTACTTTAATAATTTCGAAAACACTAATGGATTGCATATAGCACGATTTTAATTAATGCAAAGATAAGCATAATAACCCGATGCTATGCTCTTACTACAAGAGGTTTTCTCTATAACAGAAGTTACTTTTTACTAAGAATATCACAAAACCAAAATCCTATTTCTTCTTGATGATGGGTATAGGTTTTTCTTATGATTTCTCCTATTTCTATGTCCAAAGGGGTTCGGAACAATGGTCCATCATATACAAAAGTGTGGTATTCGCCGTTTTCACCACAGAGGTCTACATTTTTTGGAAGATTTTTAATGAAATATTCATCAATGGTTATTCCAACGAAATCTTTGGAAAGGTATTTTTCATTCACACAACAAACAACGGTTTTGAAACCCAAATCCAAAAACTCCTTCATTAAAATTTCGCCTTCTTTTTTCCAAAGAGGAAAATATCCTTTCCAACCTATTTTATGAAGTTTCTCCTCTCTGTAGTTTTTCAAATCATCGAGATGAATATCTCCAAAAATAGAGGTGTTGACTCCTTTCTTTACAAAAGGTTGGAGCGTAGTATTCATTCGCTCGTCGTAATCTTCCATACTTATATTTTCCGAAAGATACATTTCCGCTAAAGGAAAATTCATATTTTCGGCTTGCTGCCTTAAGAGTTCTCTGCCAATACCGTGCATAGATACTCTGTTGGTAGATTGATTGATGCTGGTAAGCAGTGAGACAATATTCCATCTGTTTTCTTCTACAATTTTGTAGAGAGCTAAAGCAGAATCTTTACCACCACTCCAGTTGAATATAGCCTTAGTTTTCATGGAATACAAATAAGAGTAAGAGATTATAAAGTTAAGAAGTTAGATGTTATAAAGGCTAGATTTGTATATCGAATCCTTTGATTTCTTGGCTTGGTTGAGTTTAAAAACAATTCTAAAATGATTTATCTCTTTGTTTACCTGTGTTAAATCTTTTTCCTTACTAATCCGAGTTCAGGTATAAGGGATCATTAAATTTGTTTTTAAATTTTTGATAATCAATTATAAATTAGATGATTTCTGAAAAAATCCATTTTTTATTGATATCTCTTGTGCTCTTTTTCTTTTGAAAATCTTTTGATGATAGGCGTTACCCAGGCTTTGTATTTTTCGATGTCGAATATTTGTGAATCTGTAAGGGCTTTATAGGTAAGCCATACTCCAAACGGCAACAGTACCATATTGGGCAGCCATGCGGCAAGGTAAGGATTCATTTTTCCTTTCCATGCTACATTTTCTACCGAAAGATTCAGAAGGTAAAAGATAACAAAAACAATAATGGCAATTACTACCGGAAGTCCCATTCCACCTTTTCTGATGATGGATCCCAAACTGGCACCAATCATAAAGAAAATAATACACGTAACCGAATAGGTAATAATCTGTTGCTGATACATGACAACTCTGGCATCAAATTTTACCATATCCAGAAGTTGGGTTTCTTTATTGCTTTTTGCTTGCTTTAAGACATTAATTCTCTCGTACGCTCCATACAATAGATTGAGTTTTTTTTCTGTTTTTACAGTATCTAAAACAAAGGGTATGTTTATTTTTTTTGGTAGATTTTTTTTGTCATCAATAAAACCGACATAATTGTTGCTTTGCCCTACCAATTCGTTGCTGATGCTTTCGAAATTAACTTTATTTTCTTTCTTTACCTTATCAATAGTTTCATTGATTTGGGTATAGGTTCTGAACTGATAGTCGTCTGTTATTTTTTCGTGTTCTATGGCTTTGTTGATGATGTCGCTTACATCGAAATGAGAAACCAAAGTATCGAATTTTACTGTTTGATTTTCTTGTCGGTATCTTCTGTCATAAGCAACATTGCTAAGTTTGTCCTCGTAGATGTAGCCATCGTATAAGATGAGTTTGAGGTAATTGCTGTTAACTGCCGGAACAAATTTTCCTTTTTTGGCAATAATGGTTCTTTGGTCTTCGTAGGAATTAGCCGTTTTGTGTACAAAAACCCCATCTATAAGCTCCTCATTTTTGCCATATATTCTATCAAACTTTACCGAAGCTCCGGGAAGTGAAGTAATGAATTGTCCCGGCGTGAAGTTGAGTGCAGGCTTGGTGGAAGCAATATTGTACATCATATTTTTAGCTTTCCTTTGAAAATCCGGAATTACATAGTTGGAAAATATGAATAAGATAAAAGAGAGTACCAAAACGGTTGTTAACAACGGACGCATAATCCTCAACAGAGAGATTCCGGCGGATTTCATAGCGGCGAGCTCGTAGCGTTCACCAAAGCCCCCGAAAGTCATAATAGAAGAGAGTAAAATGGTAAGAGGCAGTACCATTTTTACCACATTTACACTAAGATAGTAGAAAAACTTAACTAACTCCCAAGTACTAAGTCCTTTACCTGCCAAATTGAACATCTGAATCCAGATGATGTTGACGATAAAAATAAAAAACAAGACACTAAATATGAACAAAAAAGGTCCAAAATAGGTTTTAATGATATATTGGTCGAGTTTTTTCAGCATTTTTTGCTTTAATTCCTATTGGTATTGTTGATATTGAGAACGTGAGAAATTACTACAATTCGGTTATTAAATAACTTTTATAGTTTGCCTTATCGAAGCTGAACATCTTGGGATTCAGGCTTTGGTTTTCTTTATATTGGCTCACGGTAATCACGGCAATATCACTATTGGAAGAGTGTTGCTCAATTTTTACCATTTGTTTCTTTGCGGAGTTTACGTACAACAATACTTGGTGGATTCCGTTGTTTTTTATGGGAACCAATCGGATAAGATCGAGCCCGCTTCTTTTACCCAAATAAGATACGTTGTAGCCTGTTTTGTAAGCGTCTATATAATTGAGCGGAGAAAAAGCCGCTTCGTTTCCGTTGGGTTTTGCAATGGTTACTTCCTGATCTTCAGCACTGATGCTGTATACTTTTTTACCATCGAAAATCTGTTCGTTGCCCATGATTTTCAGTTTGTATTTATTTTGTGAAGCATAGAAAATGCCTACTTCATTCTTCGTTACTTTTCCATTTCCTGTTCCGTAAAGAAATTTGAAATAGGTATTTTGTTTTGATTTATAGTTGCCGGAAACCGCATCAAGAATGGTTTTTGCTTTCGAATCAATTTTTTGGGCATATGCCATTCCTAAAGTTAATGAAGTTAGGATAATAAGCGATAATTTTTTTACTGTTTTCATTGTTGAGATTTAGATTTCAGTTCCCAATCAATTGATTTTATTAAAAATCAACTCGATGGGTATAGAAATGAGTTAGTTCCTAAGGCTGTTCAAAAACTGTTCCAAAGAGTGCATATCATTAATAAGTACATCTCTTGCTTTTGCACCGTTAAATCCACTTACGATACCTGCAGCCTCCAGCTGATCCATAATTCTTCCTGCTCGGTTATACCCCAATTTTAGCTGTCTTTGCAACATAGAAGTAGAGCCTTGCTGGGTTCCAACAACAATTCTTGCGGCTTCCTCAAACAAGGAATCTTTTTCGTTAGCATCAAAAGAACCCACGCTACTGTTTTCTCCTTCGCCTATATATTCAGGGAGTTGATAGGCTTCGGCATAGCCTTTTTGTTCGCCGATATATTCTGCAATTTTTTCTACTTCGGGGGTGTCTACAAAGGCACATTGTAGACGGGTAAGGTCGTTACCATTAAAGAATAACATATCTCCTTTACCCACCAGTTGCTCGGCTCCTGGAGAATCCAAAATGGTTTTGGAATCTACACCCGATATTACTCTGAAAGCTACTCTGGCAGGGAAGTTGGCTTTTATCATACCTGTAATTACGTTTACCGAAGGTCTTTGTGTAGCTACAATTAGGTGAATGCCTATGGCTCTTGCCAACTGGGCTAATCTGGCAATAGGCATTTCTACTTCTTTGCCTGCTGTCATAATGAGATCGGCAAATTCATCAACTACCAAAACAATGTAAGGTAAATAACGGTGTCCATTTTCGGGATTGAGTTTTCTTTCTTTAAATTTCTGGTTATATTCTTTCAGGTTTTTGCAGAAAGCATTTTTAAGTAAATCGTACCGATTGTCCATCTCTATACAGAGGGAATTTAGGGTATTGATTACTTTGGTGGTGTCTGTAATAATGGCATCTTCGCCATCGGGAAGTTTGGCGAGGTAGTGTCTCTCAATTTTGGAATACAACGACAGTTCTACCTTTTTGGGGTCTACCATTACAAATTTCAGTTCACTTGGGTGTTTTTTGTAGAGTAGGGAAGTGAGTATCGCATTGATTCCTACAGATTTTCCCTGTCCTGTAGCTCCTGCCATAAGGAGGTGAGGCATTTTTGCCAAATCGGCAACAAAAATTTCATTGGAAATGGTTTTTCCAAAAACTACAGGTAAATCCATTTCACTGTTTTGAAATTTAGGAGAAGCAATAACAGAACGCATGGATACCATAGAAGGATTTTTCCTTGGCACTTCTATTCCTATAGTCCCTTTTCCGGGCATAGGAGCAATGATTCTGATGCCCAATGCGGAAAGATTCAAGGCAATATCGTCCTGAAGTTTTTTGATTGCTGCTACACGAATACCTGCTTCGGGTACAATTTCGTATAAGGTTACTGTGGGTCCTATAGTGGCTTTTATGTGTGCAATGCCTACATTAAAATTCTTGAGCAGCCCTACGATTTTGTTTTTATTTTCTTCCAATTCGTCTTTGCTTACCGAAATACTTTCGTTGCCATAGTCTTTAAGCAAATCTATAGGAGGTGTTTTGAAATTTGCCAAATCCAGTTTGTGGTCGTAAAAACCGTGTTTGTCTACCAGTTCTTTGGCTTTGTCTTCGGGTTCAATGATAAGTTCTTCCTCTTTTCTTTCTTCGATGATTAAACTAATATTATCGTTTACAAAAGAAGGTTCCGACAAATCCACCGTTATATCACTCTCCGGACGAAGTGTTTTTTCGGAGGTGTTGTTTGGTGTTTTAATGGGTTCGTATGGTTTATCGAACTGAGTTTTACCAAAGTCTTGAACCAAAGGTTCATCATTGGGTTTGCTATCTATATCCAGCGTAATTGAAGAAGGCAGAGTATAGTTTTCAGAAAGATTTTGATTATTTTCCTCTTCTTCGGGTACCGAGCTGTCTTCGGTTGGATTTTCTTCTTTGTTTTTTGTTTTTTCTATTCTATCGGATACATTCTCTTTCAGGTGATTCCATTTCGAGGAAACATTGCTGGGGCTGAGGTTGAATTCCAATACAAAATAGAGAGCAATGCTTACCAAGAGTACCAGCCAAAGCCCAAAGTTACCGATAATGGCAGTAAGATAATCGTAAATTTGGTAACCAAAAACACCACTCATTACTCCTTCTCCTTGAGTAACTGCACCCATAAAAATAGGCAGCCAACAAATGAAAAACAAGCTGTGTGATATGGTTTTCCAAGGTTTGAAGTAGTTTTTTTTGAAAATAACCAAACCTATTACTAAAAATAGAAAGGCAACAATAAATGCAGCAATCCCGATGCTGTCAAAAATAAATACATTTCCCAGCCAATCTCCTATTTTTCCAAATATATTGGAAGATTTTATTGTTTTGTCCAACATATATCCTGCCTGGCTTTGGTCTGCACGCCAATTCAGAAGGTATGAGACAAAGGATAAAGTAAGCATAAGGGAAATGAAGAAAAATAAAACTCCGAAAATAATCCTGAATTTAGGAAGTGTCTTTGTTTTTACAGGGGTTGTAGGGCTATGTTGAGCTGTGTTTTTCATAAGTGAATGTGTGCAAATTTAATAATAAATCGGACAAACTGAAAATGAAAATAGGCTAAAAAAGATAAAAAGCCTTTAAGACTGAACCTAAAGACTTTTTAAACACCAAATCACAAAATATTAATATGAAAAAAATTACTATGAAGTAATAGTGACCTGGCTGGGATTCGAACCCAGGACCCATACATTAAAAGTGTATTGCTCTACCAGCTGAGCTACCAGGTCGGTCT
>JAGOJI010000026.1 GCA_017995195.1 Cloacibacterium sp. | reverse complement strand
GGGGTCACTGTTTTCTTGTTTGTCATAATAAATCAAATTTAATGGTTCTTTTGTTCAGTTTATTATGAAAACACTATCTTAGTTTCTGTTTAAATCAGTACACTTTTTGCTGACGATTTACACTTCTTCCAGTGTAGGAAGTTGATAATCTTTCTCAAACACAAAGTCCGCTGTAGGTACTTGAACTACTTTTACCTCTTTAGCTTCTAATTTTCCAAACAAAGCCATGTGACCATCATCGGAAATTATTAATTTTTGATTTGCTGTGCTCCAATTTTTGGGGTAATTCCAAAATTGTAAAGAATTAGAATATCCATCCGTCATATTATAGATTACCCAACTTGAGCCAGCATTAATTTTTTTAGGATTACTTAAAACAATTCTTCCGCCTTCAGAATTTTCAATGGATGACTCAACAAACCCGTTATCTACCCTTACATCTCCACCTACAATATTAAGTTTTGCTTTTGGATTAGAGGTGCCTATTCCAACATTACCATCATCAGAAAATGTAACAGCTGCTCCTGCATTACTTCCATCAGCAAAATATCTCCAGAAGTTAAGCCCGTTACCATAAGGACCTGTCATATTAAATATTTTCCATTCTTTTGCAACAGCCCCTATATTTTTAGAAGAATTATGTAATACAAACGTTCCCCCTTCGTTGTTATTAAATGAACTTGTAACTTCACCATTAATCACATGTAATTTGTATTGTGGATTTGTAGTCCCTATGCCGACATTACCATTATCATGTAAGAAAAGTGAAATATCACAAATCCCTCCTGCACATTTATTAACAGCATCATATCGATAAAACCCTAATCCTTTTGCCCATGTATTTCCCTTCCATATTGACCATTCTTTCACTTGTCCTAACTGTGTATAAGAATCATCTATAAATCTTAACCCTGTTGGAATATATCCTCCGTTTCCTCTTATGATAGGAATATTTCCGTTTGCTTTTATATCCAGAATACTTTCAGGATTCACAGTCCCTATCCCCACATTTCCGGTTGCTGGATTTTCCGTGGTGTTAACAGCTCCGCCGGGAGTATAGATTTGGGAAAAAATAACCTGCGAAGAAACAAGACTGATGGATAATAAGATTTTTTTCATAGTAGATATTATTTTTTATGTTATACACAACACTTATAGCTATGCTTTTATATCTGCATACTATTGGTAATAAGCCTTGTATATTCGTAAATATTTATTTTTTGTTGATTAAAACAGTGAGTTAACGGCTGTTTTTTTAGAAAGTTTTCACAGAAAAACACCTCCCATATATTCTAAATAAGGGATTTATAGGTTTTCTGTAAATTCAAATAGGAGAAAATAGAGTAATGTCATAGGCTTTCAAGGTTGTTTTTTAATGGGATAAAATTAATCAATTCAGTAATATGTTAATAAAAATTTTATGCTAATTTTTATCAGTTTTTTTATTACATTAAAAATAATTATCCTCCCCAAAAGACTTCATCTATTTTTTTAGAAATAAACAGGATTGAACATCATAAAGTATACAAAAGTGAAAATATTTGATTTTTATAACTTTTTTGTTTTTGCAACAAAGTTGGTCATAAATATTTCTTTTGCATCTTTTTTTTAAAATCTTAGTTAGTTTTTTGACATAAAACAAACAAAACCCATGACCTTTAATAAGATCATAGGTTTTGTTTTTAAGCTTAGAAAGTGGAGCTACGCCTCCAAATCCATTTCGAAAGTCGTGAGTTCTTTGAATTGTCGGATTCTTTGTTTCAAAAGATACGGAGAAACTTCCTGTAGTCTTTCGGTTCCGAATTTTTCTACAGTAAACGATGCCATAGCACTTCCTACAATAATGGCAGTTTTCATATTTTCAAACGAAATTCCTTCCGTAGTAGCTAAGTGTCCTGCAAAGCCTCCTGCAAAGGTATCACCGGCTCCGGTAGGATCAAACACATCTTCCAAAGGCAATGCCGGAATTGCAAAAACCTTCCCCTCGCTGAACAATAGTGCCCCATGTTCTCCTTTTTTGATAATAACGTATTGAGGTCCCAATTGATGAATTTTCTGAGCGGCTTTTGTGAGAGAATATTCCCCTGAAAGTTGCCTTGCTTCTTCATCATTTATGGTAATAACATCGGTTTTAGCAATTACTTCCATAAGTAAATCCCATGTATTGTCCATCCAAAAATTCATAGTATCCAAAATAACCAGTTTAGGGCGAGATTTCATTTTTTCTAATACCGAAAGTTGTACCGCAGGATGAAGATTTCCTAACAATAAAACTTCTGCATTCTCCGCATTTTGAGGAATTTTTGGTTCAAAACTCTCCAATACATTGAGCTCTGTAACCAAAGTATCTCTGGAGTTGAGATCGTTATGATATTTTCCCGACCAAAAAAATGTTTTCCCTTCTTTAATGATTTCTATCCCATCTATCCCGATTCCCTTTTGGGTCATCATATCGAGGTATTCTTGGGGAAAATCGCCGCCTACTACAGAGACAAGGCTAACATCGGTATTCAAAACAGAAGCCGCCATACCTATGTAAGTGGCTGCACCTCCTAATATTTTATCAGTTTTTCCAAAAGGGGTTTCTATGGCATCGAATGCTACAGTTCCTACTGCAAGTAATTTCATATGTAGATTTTTATTGAAAAATTAAAGTTTTGTTTAAAGGGAAATAGAGTCTAAAAATATCTATTTAAAAATGTTAAATTTAAATTATTGTTAAATACAAAAATCAGTTCCAGGTAAAACTCTCAATCATGTGCATTAAATCTTTTTTGATATAATCTACCGCAGGAGCAAGAGAATCAGGCTTGGGGCGAGATCTGAAATACAAATTCGCCGTTACAAAATGTCGAGTACTATCTGTAATAAAAATCTGAATATTGGAAGCCGATTGCCCTTTGAGTTCGTAGAAATTCCCAAAAACTCTTTTTTCGGGATAAGAAAATGTTTTGGTATCTATTGCCGAGGCTTTAATGGTGTGTCCGTATACCATTTTTTCCACTTCCTTTATGTGCAAGGTAAAATCGTTTTTAATGGGGAAATAAGTAATAAATACATTGGCCTTCATTTTAGGATAGTTTAGGTTATACCAACATGGTTTTTTGGCATCATCTACCCTTGCAAAATCTGAGTACTGAAAAGAATAACCGCAATTGGAACGAAATGTAGAATATTTGGCAACAGGATACTCCAACCGAAGTTCTCCCTTGGGTTTAGGCAAGGTTTCGCCACCACTACAGGAAGCCAACAACAAGAGGAAAAACAAAATACTACAATAGTTCTTAAACATCTTACAAAAGTAATAAATTTCCTAAGCATAGGAAAACTGTTTTTTATAAGAAAAGAAGAGGCTGTCCTTTCGGACAGCCTCTTAAAAATATACTAAAGAACGTGTAAAAGATTAGTTATTGCCTTCTTCCATTCTTTTCTTCAGTTCTGCTAAGCCATCAAGATCTCCTAAAGTAGATTTTTCTACATTTTGAGATGCTACTTTTGCAGAAGCCTCTTTTGCTTGCTTTTTCTCTTCGTCTCTGAAAATTCCTGTGTGCGAAACAACTACTCTCTTGAATTCTTTGTTAAATTCAATTACTTTGAATTCTGCTTCATCTCCTTTTTTGATTTTGGAACCATCTTCTTTTTCCAATAATCTTGATGGAGCAAAAGCCTCAACCTCTACATCTTCGAACTGTACAGAAGCTCCTTTGTCGAATACTTCTACAGCTTTACCTGTGTGTACGGTTCCTTCGGCATATTTGGTTTCAAATTTATCCCAAGGGTTTTCAGATAATTGTTTGTGTCCTAAAGAAAGTCTTCTGGATTCGGTATCCAACTCAAGAACTACTACATCTAATTTATCGCCAACAGCACAGAATTCAGATGGGTGCTTGATTTTCTTAGTCCAAGAAAGATCCGAAATATAGATTAAGCCATCAATTCCTTCTTCCAATTCTACAAACACACCAAAGTTGGTAAAGTTTCTTACTGTTCCTACGTGCTTAGAGCCTACAGGATATTTTGATTGAATGTCAGCCCATGGATCTGGAGTCAATTGCTTCATACCCAAAGATATTTTTCTTTCTTCTCTGTCCAAAGTAAGTACTTGTGCATCTACTTCATCACCAATTTTCACAAAATCACCGGCACTTCTCAAGTGAGTACTCCAAGACATCTCTGAAACGTGAATCAATCCTTCTACACCCGGAGCTACTTCTACAAATGCACCATAATCTGCAAGAACAACTACTTTTCCTTTCAGTTTATCTCCTACGTTAAGGTCTGCAGAAAGAGCGTCCCAAGGATGAGCTTCCAACTGCTTCATACCTAACTGAATACGAGTTTTTTCGTCATCAAAATCAAGGATAACTACTTTTACTGTTTGTCCGTCAGAAAGAACTTCAGATGGGTGATTTACTCTACTCCAAGATAAATCTGTGATGTGGATCAATCCGTCTACACCACCTAAATCTATAAATACCCCGTAAGAAGTAATATTTTTAACAGTTCCTTCAAGAACTTGACCTTTTTCTAACTGAGCGATGATTTCTTTTTTCTGACCTTCGATATCAGCTTCAATCAATGCTTTATGAGAAACAACTACGTTTTTGAATTCAGGGTTGATTTTTACTACTTTGAATTCCATAGTTTTACCAACAAACTGATCGTAATCTTTAATTGGCTTCACATCAATCTGAGAGCCCGGTAAAAATGCTTCGATACCGAATACATCTACAATCATACCTCCTTTGGTTCTCGACTTCACGAAACCGTTTACAATTTCTCCACTTTCGTGGTATTCGTTTACTCTATCCCAAGCCTTCAATGTTCTGGCTTTTTTGTGGGAAAGTTGTAATTGACCTGATTTGTCTTCTCTTCTGTCTACCATTACTTCTACCTCGTCTCCTACTGCAAGACCTTGGTTGTAACGGAATTCGTTAAGAGAAATAACTCCCTCGGATTTGAAGTTGATGTCTACAATTGCTTCTTTATCTGTTAATCTTACTACTCTACCGATAATTACATCGTTTTCTGTAAGATCGTTCAAAGAACCTTTGTAGATTTCTTCTAATTCATTTTTTTCTTTTCTGTCTTCAGCATTAAGACCTGACTCGAAAGAATCCCAATCGAATTGCTCGGGAGCTACGTTTTGGTTCAAAAGAACCTCTTCTTGATTTGACATATAAATTATATCATTTGTATTCCTTCTTTTTCAACTTTGGCTCATTGTGGGCTTGAAAAATACGGAAGATGTTAATTGTTAAGGTTTTACTTCGCCAAATAGGTTTCCACAAAAGTGGGGCAAAGATATGAATTTTTATTGAATCCAACATCTTTTTTTATTACATCTATTCGATGACCAAGCACATTAAAATTTGTGAGAATTTATCTTTAACACTATTAAAGTTTAGAGCCTATTTAAATTTGTAAAATATTTTTAACATTAAGAAGTTAAGGCAATTTAGCTTAATGTATTTAATTCTAAATCAATTTATTGATTTCTTAATTTCTTTTCCTTAACTAACTGAATTCCTTAATGTTAAAAAAAGAAATAAACAAAGTTTATTTTAAATTAAAAAAAATAAGGAAGTGCATAAAAAAATTATTTAATAAAATTTAAACAGCCTCTTAGTAGATGACAAAAACAATAATAATACGAAAACACTTAAGCACTAAGGACACAAAACCACAAAGAACTGCATTTTAGAATTTTAAAAGAAGTATCTCAACCTTTGTGCAAAAAATTGGTGACCTTGTATTAAAACTCAATGAGTTCAAATTTTTATGATATACTGAGATTAAAAAGCTAAGAGCCTGTGATATAAATTTTTACCCCAAAAACTTCTCCAAAATCTCTACTGCCGATTTCGGTAAATTCGTTCCGGGACCGAAGAGGTTTTTATTAACTAATCCAATGGTTAGAGGTTTTTATTAATTCCCATTTTCCATTTTTCTTCTTGTAAATTCCTATAAAGCCTCTGCCCCAAAGAGAATCGCAAGATTCAGTAAAACTTAAGATACAAATATTTTCAGTTTTGTTAAAATAAGGTACAGAATATGTCCTTAAACATTTGTTACCGAATACTTCTCTAAATTTTTTCCAATATTCTTTTGCCGGTAGATTTTCTTCAATTAATTGTTTCAGCTTTTTGGGGTTAATGAACTTTACTTTAGAATTAATTCTATTTGAATCCAATTGAAATTTTAGATTTATTTTTTCTTGTAAACACATAGATTCAACATCTTGCTTATTAAATATTGAATCAACAGAAATATGAATTCTTCCTTCAGGTGGCGGTGGAATTTCTTCATCGTTCAACGAATTAGAAATTTTTTGTTCAATATTTAATTCTTTTGGAACAGAAATATGATAAATATATTCTAAATCAGTATCTGCAAGTTTATCATTAGAAATATATTCAGCAATTAATTGGTTTAAAACTTCATATTTTAAATCTAAATTTTCATCTTTTTGTTGACAGGAAAACAGGAGAAATAAAGAAGAGAATAATAGAAATATATTTTTCATAGCAGTCGAATTAAAAGATACATATCAAGAATATTTCGATTAAAGCCAAAACAAATTCCATTCACCAAAAACGGGATTTAGCCCGTTCCTATTGACATTTAAACATTTGCGTTATCTGCTAAATCTGGGAGAATCTTACCCCAAAAACTTCTCCAAAATCTCAACCGCTGATTTCGGCAAATTCGTTCCGGGACCGAAGATAAAATCTGCACCATTCGCATACAAGAAATCATAATCCTGCTGCGGAATTACACCACCAACAACGATGGTGATATCATCTGCTCCCAATTTTTTCAGTTCTTCCACCACTTGCGGAACCAACGTTTTGTGTCCCGCAGCCAAAGACGAAACACCCAAAATGTGAATATCGTTTTCTACGGCTTGTTTCGCTACTTCTTCCGGTGTTTGGAACAATGGCGCAACGTCAACATCAAATCCCATATCTGCAAAAGCAGTGGCTACCACTTTCGCACCTCTGTCGTGACCGTCCTGTCCCATTTTTGCGACCATAATTCTTGGACGGCGACCTTCATTTTCTTCAAATTTTTGGGTTAAAGCAACGGCTTTTTCAAAATATTCGTTTTTGTTGGCATTCATAGCATAAACTCCTTGTATGGTTCTGATATTGGCTTTGTAACGTCCGAAACTTTCTTCCATCGCATCGCTCATTTCGCCTAAAGTGACTCTTCTTCTGGCGGCTTCAATACAGACTTCTAAAAGATTTCCGTTTCCGGTTTTGGCAATTTCTCGGATTTTATTGAGAATTTCTTCAACTTTTTCGGCGTTGCGTTCGGATTTTATTTTATTTAATCTTTCAATTTGTTTTCTGCGAACTTCGGAATTGTCAATATCCAAAATTTCCAATTCCATCTGTTTAAGATTTGATTTAAAGGAATTGACGCCGATGATAAATTCTTCGCCACTATCAATTTTCGCTTGTTTTTTGGCGGCGGCTTCCTCAATGCGCATTTTTGGAATTCCCGCTTCAATGGCTTTCGTCATTCCGCCTTCTTTTTCCACCTCATCAATGAATTTCATTGCTTCATCAATCATTTGCTGCGTCAAACTTTCCACCAAATGACTTCCGCCCATTGGATCTACAACATCACAAATTCCGCTTTCCTGTTGTAGAATAATCTGCGTATTTCTCGCAATTTTTGCAGAATAATCGGTTGGTAAAGCGATGGCTTCGTCCAAAGCGTTAGTATGAAGCGATTGCGTTCCGCCCAAAGCCGAAGAAAGTGCTTCTATCGCCGTTCTTGTGATATTATTGAAAGGTTCTTGCTCGGTTAAAGACCAACCCGAAGTTTGCGAGTGCGTTCTCAATGCCAAAGATTTTGGATTTTGAGGATTGAACTGCGTCAACAAATTCGCCCAAATATATCTTGCCGCACGCATTTTCGCAATCTCCATAAAATGGTTCATTCCGATTGCCCAGAAAAACGATAAACGCGGTGCAAAATCATCTACATTCATTCCCGCTTTTATTCCCGTTCTCACATATTCTAAACCGTCTGCCAAAGTATAAGCCATTTCCAAAACCGGCGTTGCTCCGGCTTCCTGCATATGATAACCTGAAATGGAAATCGAGTTGAATTTCGGAATATTTTTGGAAGTGTATTCAAAAATATCAGCAATAATTTTCATCGATGGAGTCGGCGGATAGATGTAAGTATTTCTCACCATAAATTCCTTCAAAATATCATTCTGAATAGTTCCTGAAAGCAAATCTTGCGAAACGCCTTGTTCTTCCGCAGCGACAATATAAAATGACAAAATCGGCAAAACTGCACCATTCATGGTCATTGAAACCGAAATTTGGTCTAATGGAATTTCATTGAACAAAATCTTCATGTCTTCCACAGAATCTATGGCAACTCCGGCTTTTCCAACGTCGCCAACAACTCTTGGGTGGTCGGAATCATAACCTCTATGCGTCGCCAAATCAAACGCTACGGAAAGTCCTTTTTGTCCGGCTGCTAAATTTCTTCGGTAAAAAGCATTGGATTCTTCCGCAGTAGAGAAACCTGCGTATTGACGAATGGTCCACGGTTTCTGAACATACATCGTAGAATAGGGACCTCTTAAATACGGTGCAATTCCGGCACTGTAATTTTTCCCTTCAAGGTTTTTGGTATCTTCTTCAGAGTATTTTGATTTTAGGTGAAGACCGTCTTTTTCAAAAATATAGGGCTCGGTTTCTTCAAAATAGATAGAAAAATCGGGGGTTTGAGCTTGAATTTTGTGCCTCATGTATTTTTAGTTTTATCGAAAGGTAAAAATACAAAAAAATTAGAGTTAAAGAATGATTAAAAGTGTTTTTAAATTCGATATTCTTGTTCAATTATAAAAAAGAAAAGACTTATTAGGATTCCTTACATACTAAATGTACTGACAAATTGGCTTTTTTACGTTTTAAATTCTATTTTTGTATAGAATAACTTTTAATCAAAGAAATTATGTTTACACAAATAGAAGTAGAAAAATATTTTGATGATAAGCTCCATATTGCTTACCTCAATCAGCCTGATACATTCAACAGTCTCAACCAAGTATTGCTACAAGAACTTCGGGAATTTGTTATCCAATGTAATGATGATGAAAACGTGCGTTGTATAGCGATTTCCGGTAGAGGAAAAGCCTTTTGTTCCGGACAAAACCTAAAGGAAGCTCTTATGATAGGAATGCAAAGCAATGATGAAAAAATAATTCAAAAAATAGTTGTAGAGCTGTACAATCCTTTGGTAAGAGAAATTTCTGAAAGTCCAAAGCCTGTTATCTCTCTGGTAAACGGTCCTGCTGTAGGTGCAGGAGCAATGTTGGCTCTTATTTGTGATTTCACTTTGGCTACAGAAAACTCTTATTTTTCTCAGGCATTTACAAATATAGGTTTGATTCCGGATACAGGCGGAACCTATTTTTTACCCAAATTATTGGGTCGCCAGCAAGCCAGCTACTTAGCTTTTACAGGTAAGAAAATTTCTGCACAAGAGGCAAAATCAATGGGTTTCATTGCCGATGTATTTCCCGATGATGAATTTACCCTAAAGTCTATGGAAGTTTTGGAGCAAATATCCAATGCTCCTACTACTGCTATTGGACTTACTAAATCCGCTTTTAACCTTTCGTACGAGAATACCATTGTACAGCAATTGGAATTAGAAGGAATCTACCAACAACAAGCTGCCGAAACTTCTGATTTCAAAGAAGGCGTGCAAGCCTTTTTGGAAAAAAGAAAACCTAACTATACCGGCAGATAATGACTCCAAAAGAAACAGCAGAATATATCTTGAGTCAAGATTATTTCTCCCAATGGATGGGAATACGCTTGGTTGACATTCAAGAAAACTACTGCCTTATAGAAATGCCTATAAAACAGGAAATGATTAATGGAATTAAAACCGTACACGGCGGTATTACCTTTTCGCTGGCAGACAGTGCCTTGGCGTATTCCTCTAACAATACAGGAGACACTTGTGTAGCACTAAACTGTGTTATCAACTTTACCCAAGCGGTAAAAATGGGCGATATTTTAACGGCAGAGAGTATGTTAATTGCCGATACCCGAAAAACAGGCGTTTACGACATTAGTATTACCAATCAAAACGAGGAGTTGGTGGCAAGTTTCAGAGGAACAGTATATAAAATAGGTAAAAAAGTAATGGATCTCTAATCTTTTTTCCGAAGTTCATCTAAGTATTTCCATACATTATCTCGTTGGAGTTGAGGCATTTCATCAAAATCTTCGGCGTGGGTTTCCCGATATTCTTGCCATAGTTTATCGTCTTTCTCGCTGTAATAATTAGGGTATTCCCAAATGAATTTTTTACGAGTCTCTCCCTTATTCCGATGAAAAAACGCCAGAAAAGTTCCCACAACAGCTCCTGATAAATGAGACTGCCAAGAGATTCTACTCGGCTCATTAAGCTCTGTAAAAAATTCTTCGGGAAAAATCCCCCAAATCATGCTTCCGTAATAGAGTGCAACCAGTAGGGCAATGGTGAGCAGTTTCATGTTCCAACGAAAAACACCACTAAAGAACAAAAAAAACGCCAACATATATACCAAGCCACTTGCTCCTATAATGCACGTATATACAGATTCTTCGCCAAAAAAATTCATAGGTGGCAATAGCCACACCGCCAATCCCGAAAACAACCATCCCCAAAAAAATACCTGATTGGCAATATTGGAATAAAACTGATACAACAAAAACAGCAAAACTGAAATAGGAAGGGAGTTGCTAATGATATGTTCTAAGTTACCATGTAACAAAGGAGATAGCAAAACACCCTTCAAACCATCGGGAACTAACGGAATAATAGCCCCAAAACAACCATCGAAAATGCCCAATTGTTGCAATGCAAAGCCCAACCACATAGCGAAAAGCATGCTTGCAGGAACAAATAACGCACGATACGAAACTATATTGTTTATCATAACTCCATTATTCGGTTCAAAAAAATAGCCAAAAAGTGAATTAAGAAATATTGGCTGCAACTGGTTCAAATTTCATACGAATGTAAGCCATAATGTAATAAAATAAATGACTTTGGGTTTTAATTCCATAAAATTAATTATATTTTTGCAGTTGTTTTTGTAATTATGATTAACAAAAGTTTTATTCTTATTCTATTTTTAGTTTACTCTATTGTTTTTGGGCAAAAACAAGATAGTACTGCCAAAAAAATCATTGATTCTCTATTGCAGAGTCATTGGAAAGCTCGTGCTGTAAATTTGGATAGTCTCAACCACCACTCCATTATTGATTTGAAAATCAAACATCAGGATAGCATTATTTTCAAGGAATCTCAATCTATTCGATTGTCAGAAGAGTTTCCCATCACTCCTTATCGTTTGATGCATTTCAAGAAAGAGCAACAATGGTTCCTCTATGGACAAAACAACTTGATTTTTAATCAAGCCTCTTTTTCCAAATGGAATTCGGGTGGAGATAACAATATTGGCATACTGGGAAAAATCAATTATACATTGAGTTATAAGAAACATAGGCATATTATAGAGAACAATGTCCAGTTGGGATATGGCTTGGTTTCTACTTTAGGACAAACAACTCGAAAAACAGAAGACTACATCAATATTTCCAGCAATTATGGGTACGACTTGGGAAAAAATTATTATTTATCGGCAGGTTTTCAGGTGCTAACTCAGTTTGCTCCGGGATACAACTATGCCGCCACTCAAAACCCTCTTTTTCAGGATAGAATTTCCCGATTTTTTGCTCCTGCCTATTTCAACTTGGGATTGGGTATTTCCTACAATCCTATTGAAAATTTTCAAGTAATTTTCAGACCTGTTAACGGGAAATTTACCTTCGTGAGCGATCCTCTCTTGCAAAAAAAAGGTCACTACGGCTTGGAACGAGATGGGCAAAACCTGAGAAGTGAGTTAGGAGCTATGCTGAATGTGCTCTATCGGTTAAAAATTTATAAAGATATTAACCTCGTTAATCAACTTGTTTTTTTTAGCAATTACGGCTATCACCCCGAGAGAGTAGATATTGCGTACAACGGACTTCTAAGCATAAAATTCAATCGTCTGATCTCCACACTTGTGAGTTTGGATTTGGTGTACGACCACGACCAGATTAGGAATTTACAAATCAAGCAAACTTTGGGAGTGGGTATTTCTTATCATTTGGGTAGTGAAAACAGGGACAAACTACCAAAGAAGAAATTTGTAGCTCCTTTTGTTAAATAATCATAAATTATCGAAACATTCATGGGCTTTTGTTTCATTGTCCCTACTTAATTCTTATTTTTGAACTTTATCTAAAAAAATGTCCGACATTATTCAACTTTTACCCGACCATGTTGCCAACCAAATAGCAGCGGGCGAAGTAGTACAACGCCCAGCATCCATTGTTAAAGAACTTTTGGAAAATGCTATAGATGCACAAGCTTCTAAAATAGAGCTTATTGTACGTGATGCCGGAAAAAACCTTATTCAGGTGGTAGACAACGGTCTGGGAATGTCCGAAACCGATGCCCGAATGGCTTTTGAACGCCACGCCACTTCCAAAATAAGAACAACCGAAGATATTTTTAAAATTGCTACCAAAGGCTTCAGAGGTGAAGCTTTGGCTTCTATAGCTGCTGTGGCTCAAGTAGAACTTAAAACACGAAAAAAAGATGCTCAAGTAGGCACTAACATCTATATTGAAGGAGGTGAATTGCATTTTCAGGAACCTATACAAACTGCAGAAGGCTCCAATTTTTTGGTAAAAAATTTGTTCTATAATGTTCCTGCCCGAAGAAAATTTTTAAAAAAAGAAAATATCGAATTTCGCCATATTATTGATGAATTTCACAGAGTAGCTTTGGCACACGAATCGGTAGAATTTTCTCTTTATCATAACGATGAAGAAATTTTCCGACTCCGAAAAACCAATCTTCTCCAGAGAATCGTAGATATTTTTGGACGAAAACTCCAACCGCTTCTCGTTCCTGTTAAAGAGGATTTGGGCTGGGTAAAAATCGATGGCTTTGCTGCCAAACCCGAAGGAGCAAAAAAAACAAGAGGAGAGCAATTCTTCTTCGTGAATGGTAGGTTTTTCAGAAGCCCTTATCTCAACAAAGCGGTACAAGAGGCATTCCAAGGGCTTTTGGCTCCGGATTACACGCCTTCTTTTTTCCTGTATTTGGAACTCGACCCGGAGAAAATAGACATCAATATTCACCCACAAAAAACTGAAGTAAAGTTTGAGGACGAACACGTGATTTTTGCTCTCATTCGTTCCACCATCAAAAAATCTTTAGGAATTTACAATATTGCTCCTTCTTTGGATTTCGACCGAGATCCAAATACAGATGCCTTTTTTCAATCAACTAAAGGCTCGACATCAACTGATTTCAAAATTCCGGAAATTAAAGTCAATAGAGATTTTAATCCTTTTTCACAGGAAAAAGTAAGCCCATCGCAAATGGTTAATCTTACCGAAATGTACCATCAAAATATTTCGGCAGCTCCTTCCAAAATCAACGAACTCTTTGATGAAGAGGATTTTGATGAAGATCTCATGCGATTGCCCAACGGATATTGGCTCTACAACCAAGGCGAAAAAACACTGATGTTGGACATGGGAAGGATTCATGGGATTATCCTCTCAGAAAATCAAAAGAAAAAATCAACCGAGAAAACAAGTCAATCCCTCTTGTTTTCTTTGGAGTATCACCTCAACGAGATTGAAAAGAATAAATATCGCTCTATAAAAAAATACTTGCCTCAGTTGGGATTCGATATGGTTTTAGATGATGAAAATGTTCTTAAAATCAATGCAATTCCGGAAGGCTTGAGCGAAACAAAAGTCATTGTGTTCTTAGAAAGATTATTCGAGATTTTAGAATACAAAACCGAAGAAGAATTTATGAACTATTACGAAAATCAATGGGTGAAAATACATGCAAAATCTAAGTTCGATTTTCTCTTTAAGCCAGATGTAGAACAATTATTGAAAGAATATACCACACTGGGATTTCCCGAATACACCTCCACCGGAAAACGATGCTTTGTAGAGCTTCCGTTAGAGGATTTTAAAAATAAATTTTAAGCCATTATGTTTCAAAATATAACACCTGTTACCCGAAATATCATTATAATTAATGCGATTTTGTTTGTTGTATCTCATTATATTTTCCCTCATCTCATCTATATGTTGGCTGCTTTTATGCCTCTTTCTCCCAATTTCCAATCATGGCAAATTATTACACATATGTTTATGCATGGGAGCATTATGCACTTGGTGTTTAATATGTTCTCTTTGTGGAGTTTCGGACCTGTTTTGGAAAAGGTTTTAGGAGATCGCAAGTTTCTTATTTTCTATTTGGTTTGTGGGTTGGGTTCTTTTATTATTTATAATTTTTGGAATTATTATCAGGTATACGAACTAAGCAAAATTCTTACGCAACAAGGCGTAAACATTGGCGAACTCTACCTAAAATCTGACCTAAACTACAGAGGTTCTACCTCTATCCAGCTTCCCGATAGAGTAAATAAAGAGGTAGTTCAAGAATTCGTGAATTACCTAAGAACGCCTATGTTAGGAGCTTCCGGTGCTATTTTTGGTGTCGTAGCAGGTTTTTCTACACTTTTCCCGAATGCAACCATGATGTTTATGTTTCTTCCGTTTCCTATTAAAGCAAAATACTTGTTTCCGCTCATTATTATAGGCTCTCTTTACTTAGGAATCAAACAACAAGAAGGCGATAACATTGCCCATTTTGCCCATATTGGCGGGGCATTAATCGGTTGGCTTTGGATACAAAATTGGAAAAAAAACCGAGACAGAATTGCCTAATGTTTATTATCCGTTTTATTTTTACCATACTCCATTGTTTTATTTTACTGCTTTTGGCAGGCACTTTACTCAATGCGTATATTGCTCCGCAAACCTTTGGTTGGCTCAATTTGTTATCTTTAGGTTTTCCTTTTTTAATCATTGTTTATGTCTTGTTTTGCGTTTTTTGGATCGTTAGTTTCAAAAAAAGAGGAATTGTCTTTCTGTTGGCATTGGTGTTATTTCTAACCCCGATTCGCAGATGGATTAATTTTTCTGCTCCACCAAAAGATAAACCTCATCTTGAAGTACTGAGTTTCAATATTAAAAATAATGGACTCAACAAAGAGGCTTCCGAAAGCTACCTCAACCCTTTGAAACATGATGTTCTAATGTTACAAGAATGTGGAACTTCCGAGACCGATAAACCACATCTTCAGAATTTTCCGTACGTGGTGCATTATCCTATTATAAGCATCTATTCCAAATACAAAATCACAGGACACGGTAAAATCTTGAACGATACCAACAACGGGCATGCACAATATGCCGATATAGAAATTAATGGAAAGATTATTCGATTCGTTAACATCTATCTTGAGCCTTTTTATCTGCATAAATCAATGGTAAGACCTTCAAAAAACATTGATGTAAACGAAGAAAAAGCAAAAGATTTGGTTAAAAGACTTATTCCTACGTTTAAAATCCACCAGGAACAAGTGGATAAAATAAAAGATTTCATTGGCAATTCTCCTTATCCTATTGTTTTGGGAGGTGATTTTAATTCGGTTCCTAATTCTTATGAATACTACCAACTCAGCGAAAGTCTTTATGATGCTTTTTTAGAATCCGGAAACGGTTTTGGGACGAGTTTTCATGATTATAAATTTCCGATAAGGATAGACTATCTCTTTTCTTCAAAACAAATAAAACCCGTGAATTACAAAATAGATCGAAGTATTCATCTGTCTGATCACTTTCCTGTTTCCGCTTCATTTTTGATTCAATAATTCCTAATTCAATCTGAATCTGATTAAAGAAAACCATAAATAACTGATAAGCAGATATTTTAAAAATTTCAACACTAAGAAATAAGTCATTTTAGAGTGTTTTTTAGGTTCAACCAAAATTATTTTTCGTTTATAAAATTCAACGTAATCCAATACAAAACTTTATAACCTCTTAACCATCTAACATTGTAACCTTCCTATCCTAAGCCCAGGGTTATTTATTCTCAAGATTTTTATCTATTTTTGCCCTAAATGAGAGATTCTTTTGTACATAAGGGAAAAAGAAAAATTTTGGTTGATTATCTTCGACAAAGAATAGGAATTGAAGATGAAAAGGTTCTGAATGCCATCAACCAAGTTCCTCGCCATCTCTTTATGGAAAGTGTTTTCGAAGATTTTGCTTACGAAGATCGGGCTTTCCCCATTGCTGCTCATCAAACCATTTCTCACCCTTCTACTGTTGCCGAACAAACGGAATTGCTCAACCTAAGACAAGGCGATAAAGTATTGGAAATAGGGACCGGAAGCGGTTATCAAACAGCGGTTTTGGTAGCTATGCACGCCTTGGTATACACTATTGAGCGACAAAAAGATTTATTTGATTTTTCGAATCATATTCTCAATAGGCTCCACCTCCGTCCCAAATTTCAAAGTTTTGGAGATGGTTTTGCCGGCTTGCCTACTTTTGCTCCTTTCGATAAAGTTTTGGTGACTTGTGGTGCAGAAGTACTTCCCACAGAGCTTTTAAGGCAATTGAAAATAGGAGGAACCATGGTAATCCCTTTGGGAAAACAAGATGAACAAATCTTGACACGATTTACTAAAACTTCTTCTTCTCATATTGAGAAAGAGGAGTTTGGAGTATACAAGTTTGTACCGATGCTTGGTGATAAAGAAAAATAAAAAACGACAAGTGCTATAAGCCGGATTCTGTTTCCCGTTGCAAGCAACGAGATGTCTGTTATTTATCTGAATTTTGTATTACTACAAAACTTAAGCTGCTTACCCCTCGACATTGGACGAGCCGCCCTTAGTTGCCGATATACTTAGCATTGCACCGCATAGAGTTTACCTGATTTCACTACAGCCGAACTGTACTTGCTTTCTGTTGCACTGGTCCTATCCGATTTTGGCGGATGGCGGGCGTTACCCGCTATGCTGCTCTGTGGTGTCCGGACTTTCCTACCTCCGCCGAAGCGGAAATCAACAGACCACACTTGTCGCAAAAATGCAAAGATAAACTTTTTGTCTGTGATTAGTCTTATCCTATATATTCGAAATTAACCTGTTAATTTTATATTAAGCTGAATTCGGGATAAAATGAAGTTAAATAATATGTGAAGAATTTCAAATTTTTAAAATTCTTTTTTATTTTTAAATATCTTTGAAGTCAAAGTATTTACATGAAAACTTTTTCGCTCAAAACAACAGAGAATTACCCAATCAATATTAGCCTTTTTGAACCGAAAATTTCCAATCAGAAACTTCTTCTCATCAATTCTGCAACCGGTGTAAAACAACAAACCTATTGGAAATTTGCACAATATTTTGCCAAAGAAGGTTTTACTGTTGTTACCTATGATTACTACGGCATAGGACTCTCTAAGCCCAAAAATTTGAAAAAATGCAATGCTACAATGCGAACTTGGGGAAGTGTAGATTACAAAACCCTCACCGGTTTTATTCAAGAAAAATATCCTGAATATCAAAAATTCTGCTTAGGACATTCGGTTGGTGCACTAATTCTCGGCATGAACGAAGAATCTGATATTTTTGAAAAATTTGTATTTGTAACTACACAAAAAGCATTTGTAGGTAATTTGAATCTAAAGACCAAAGTGGCTTCTTACTTTGGTTTTGGTTTAGTTCAGCCATTTCTTACTCCAATTTTCGGATATTTTCCGGCACAGCTCTTCGGCATTGGTGAAAGTTTACCCAAAGGTTCTGCTTACGACTGGCGAACATTGATTTTAAATAAAAAATCTACAAACAGATTACTAGAAAAAACAACTGATTTTTCTAAAAAACTAACCCAAAAAACATTGGTTATTTCTGCCGAAGACGATTCTTGGGTTACAGAGAAAGGCATGAATACCTTACTTTCTGAAACCTATCCAAATCTACAGCCTCAATTTCGTCATTTAAAAATTTCTGAATCCGAAAAAGGTGAAATTGGACATATTAATTTCTTTAGAGGCTATAATCAAAATTTATGGAAAATTGTTTTGGAGTTTGTTTTAGCACCATAGTGTTTGCTGAATTTTTGTTGAGTATTTTGCTACATGACAAAAATTTGAAATCATTGAATTTTTACACAAAGGTCACAATACTATCTTCGAAAATTATAAAATAATTTTCTTTGTGTCTTATGGTTGAATATTGTAGTATTACAATTGAGATTTAATTCGCTTAAAAATTTTATTTTTCGGAAGTATCTGAGTAAAAATTTTTAAGCATGGCATGAGATTTTAATTCTGTTTCCTGCCATTCTTTTTCGGGAATACTTTGAGCTGTAATTCCTCCTCCTACATACACCATACTGCTATTTTTAAATAATTGAGAACATCTTAAATTAACAAAATAATATACCTGCTCTTCGGTTTCTATTTTGATGTAGCCGCTGTAGTATGCACGATTATAACCTTCTATTTCAAGGATTTTTTCTAAACATTCTTTTTTAGGAATACCACAAATTGCAGGAGTTGGGTGCAGTTCATCAATTAATTGAAGTAATTGGTTTTCTTTAATTTTACAGCTCAAATCATTACGAAGATGTTTAATCTCTCCTGAAATATGATTGTAGGTTTCCGATATTTCTATTTCTTCCGAAAAATTAGATAATATATCCTGAATATATCTTGTAACCGGTTGTTGCTCTTCTATTTCCTTATTGGTCCATTCTTCGGTAACCGGTAAAGTTCCTGCCAAGCTCATGGTTTCGAAAACCTGTGTTTGTTTGTTGAATTTTCCTAAAACTTCGGGAGTTGCTCCTATCCAAACGGCATCTTCATATACCCAAAAATAGCACAAAGCATTGGGGTATTTTTTACAAAGATTGAGATAGGTTTGTTTTATATCCAATCGGCAATATTGATGATTTATCGGTCTGGAAATCACCAATTTAGACCATTCATTTTCTTTTACTACTTCTATAGCTCGTTCAACTTTTTTTATATACTCCTGTTGATTCGGGAAATGAGTTTGAGTTGGAGCTTCGGAAAGTTGAATATTAAAGAAATCGTCCTCTAAAGATTCTGTATACTCTATATCCGAAAAAATATCCTGTTGTTTCCCTTGTACAAAAGGAAAAAAAGAAGCCACAACCTTAGTAGCTTCTTTGTTTTTTACGATGATAAATCTACTTTCGTGAGGTAGTCTAAAAATTGCTTTGTTCATTAAACTTATTGATTTAACCTGAATAAGGTTAGTAAAAACTATATTAGCTCAACCAAGCCGCTTTGTTTACCAAAAAGAAGAAGATGAGCTCCTTTTAGTTGATGAATGCTATTTCCACTCAGCCACAAAACTTTTCAGCCCTATAACTACTTAATTATAAGCTAATTACCATATTGCTCATCGTGGAATGGCATATTAACTGATGCTCTTCGTCTCTTATTTCTATTTCGAGGAAATGCAGCGTTTTTCCTTTGCGGATAAGGCGGGCTTTTCCTGTTACTACGCCTTCTTTTTTACTTTTGAGATGATTGGAATTAATGTGAGTGCCTACGGCTGCAGTTCCTGTACCCAGCAAAACAATATTGGACAAACAAGAGCCCAAACTCTCCGCAAAAGCAATACTCGCACCACCATGAAGCATACCCAATGGCTGATGAACTCTTGAGTTTACAGGCATAGTGCCTTCCAAAAAATCTTCTCCTATATCAGTAAAAACAATACCCAATGTTTCCATTAAGGTATTGTTGTTCATTTCGTTGATGGCTTTTAGTTTTTCTTCTTTTGTCATATCAATGATTCAAATCAGTTCAAATTACAAAATATATTTCATACTGGTTATCAGTAGATTATAATTAATTAAAAAAAAATCAATTTAGAACATTTAAAGATACCATGAAAATTTCTTTTCGCTTTAGGTTAAAAATCAATAAATCATTTATTCTCAATTAACCCGAATTCAGATTTTTAATAAATTTTCGGATTCCAGTTTTCGGGAATTTTTGGTGTAATATTTTTGTAATATTCTTCCAATTCTTCCATAATACTTTCGAAAGAGCGGGTTTCCAAATCTTCTACACTTATTTTTTTGCCCAAAAACACTGTTTTTTTAGCAAAATCTCCTGCTCCAAGTACAATAGGAACTTTAGCACTAAGAGCCATATGGTAAAAGCCCAGTCGCCATTTCGGAACCCAAGAGCGTGTTCCTTCGGGGGTAATAACTAAACTGAAATCTTCTTTGGCAAAATGATCGGTAACAAATTTCACCAAATCATTCCGCTGCGATCTATTGATCCCAATACCTCCCAATGCCTTTACAATAAAGCCATACCATGCTTTGGTATGAGCATCTTTTATAATTACTTTCAGGGGTTTTTGGAGTTTCCAGTATGCCAAATTTCCCAAGATATACTCCATATTGGAGGTGTGAGGCGCTACCACCAAAATACAGCGGTTAAGATTGGCTGCATCTCCTTCCAAAACGACTTTCCAGCCCAGAAGTTTGAGTCCTAATGTTCCTAATAATTTTTTCATGGATTCTATTAAAAAGCAAAACTACATAAATTTTTTGTGTAACAAAAAACTCATGTAGTTTCTATAATGAATTAAACTGTATCGTATTTTCTAAAAAAAATTGGTAATGAAATCTATGACTTTCATGATGATTTCGATAACAAATTGTACCATGATATTCAAGTTTTTGTGATTTGGATTTTGTACGACGAAGATAATTAAAATTTAACTAAAAAAGACCTTCGAAATGTTAAAAAATAATTAAAATTTATTTTCGTTTGAAATTAGGACTCAGGAATTTATCTCCCAAATCCTAATGATCCCTTTTTATTTGGTTTTGATGGAAATTTCGGGCTTGTTCCCATTCTTGATGTTGAGGTTGATTTCTTTGATGCTGTCTTTCTTTATTTTCAGTTTCCCGGATTCCGTTGGTTTTTCATCAACCTTAATATCTTTTACAGCTACTTTTTTCCCGTTTACAATAATACTGTCTGTGTCATTGTCTTCGTCATCAATAGATTTTTGGGAAGAAGAAGAACTATTATAATCGTCATTAATATCTACATCATTACTTATTTCTACTATTTTCATGTGTTTGGGAACTACCAACTCATAAGCTACATTATAATCTCTAAACCTATTTTTATAAGGATAGGAGAAGTAGTTAGGCAATAAAATTTTATTTCCTTGGACTTCTACCGGAACGTTCATTTGCAAGGATTGGTTGTATCCATCAGCTTCTTTTTTTATAATGAGATAAGGTTGTTTTACCTCTTTTCTTGTAATATCTACATCGGGGTAATCTTTCTTAAAGATAGTTTTCTCATCGGAATAAATATTTTTCCAATAGGATTTGAAGTTTTCACCGATATTCACCTTTTTTACATCAATTAAAATACTGTCTGAAGTGGTATTAATGGATATATTCTCGGTTTCTTCCTTGGTACCGTTGTAGTCGTATTCCATCTTTAGTCTGGAAGCCATTACTCCAAAAACTGCGGCAAAACCAATCCAAGCCAATACCAACCCTCCTATAACATAACCGGTATAGTTCAGTTTTGTCTTTGGAGAAAGCAACCGAATCGCTATAAAGGAAAAGAGCACCGCAGGAATAAATACCGAAAGAAACCCAAGTCCTAAGAGCAAATAACTCAAATTATTTTCTTTAAGATAAAAAGAAAGGTTGTTGGAAATGTCCCATGAAGTATCCCCGTCCTGAAAAGAGCCAAAAACTGCAAAAGACCCTATTAATAAAGACAATGCCAAAAGAGCAAACAACAAACCTGCACAAATCCTAAGGAAATCTCCCAATCCGGAACCGGCTTTGGTAATGTAGGGTTTGGACTGATGGAATACCTGCCCTACTTTTTCGGTAGATTCGTTGGCAAACTGAATGATTTTGGAAGACTCTTCTTTCAAGTTATCAAAATTGGCAGGTTTCCCTTTCATTTTCAAAAAATCTGAAGCCGTCTGTGCTTTAGGCAGTACCATCCACAGAATTATATACAAGAATACGATAAGAAGAGGTGAACCCGGCAATGGCATCATCAACAAAAATGCTCCTACCCAAATGAGTCTCATTACGGTGATTTCTAAACCTGTGTAGGCTGCTAATCCGGAGCAAACACCGCCTATTTTTTGGTTTTCGGGATCACGGAAAAGTTGTTTCTGTCCGGAAAAATTACCGTAGGTTTTTCGAGATTTTTGAGAATCTTTGGACTGCTTGTCTGAATAATAAGCCTCTTCCTGTTCTTCAATTTTCTCGGGAGATCCTATTTGAGCAATAATTTTTTCGATGTCGGCATCATTTACTACTTCTCTTTTCCCTAAACTTTCTTTAAGAATTTCTACCATTCTTATTTCTATATCGTGCATTACTTCCTCTGCTTCCTCTGCCTCCAGAGAACCACGAAGTGCTTTGAGATAATCGCTTAATTTAATGTAGGCATGCTCTTCGATAACGAAAGAAAAACCTGCTAATGCGATGGATAATGTTTTGTTCATTTTAATTAGTTTTTGTGATTTGGTTTACGGATTCTGTAAGTTCATTCCAAGTGTTTTGCAGCTCTGCTAAAAACCTCTCACCTTTTTCGGTAATTTGGTAGTATTTTCTTGGTGGTCCGCCGGTAGATTCTTCCCATCTGTAGGAGAGAAAATCGGCATTTTTCAATCGCGTCAAAAGAGGATAAAGCGTACCCTCTACTACATCCAGTTTTCCTTTTTTGAGTTCCTCTATTAAATCGGAGACATACATTTCGCGACTACTGATTAAACTCAAAATACAGAATTCCAGAATTCCTTTTCGCATCTGTGCTTTGGTGTTTTCTGTATTCATTTTCTATTTTAATAATTTGGTTATTGGGTTTCTGTTAACAGCTACTAAGAAGTCAAAACAATCCACTTCTTAATTCTACATTGCAAAGATATATAATTAAAATGGTATTATGCAATACAAAGTAGTAAATAATTTAAAAATAAATTACAAACGGTTGATTATCAGGTATAAAAATTTGAATTAAAATAATTAAGGTTTATGTCAATCCGAATTTAAATAATGCTAAACTCAGTTTTTCCATAAAAAAAATCCCTTCTTGAGGGATTTTTCACAATATTATAATATGAATTTAAAATTAATTCAATAACTAATTTTATTTTATTAAAGAAATTCTCTTGCTAAATAGCAACGCCCTTGTGAGCATAAATAGAGAGAGTAAAAAATCTTTGCGTAACGAAATATATAGAGGTCACGCTACTATACTTCTTTGTTTTATACTTCAAATTCTTCTCCTAATTTTGGTAGAACCAGCTCTACACTACGGTCTTCAAAATGTTTTTTGGCGTTCTCGTGGTTGATTTTTATAGGTGCAAAGGTATCGAAATGACAACCAATGACTTTTCGAACTTTTAATAATTCGGAAGCGGCAAAAGCAGCTTTTCTCGCACACATCGTATAGTGCGAACCGATTGGCAACAAGGCTAAATCGATATTTCCAAAAAGTCTTGGAAATAATTCCATATCTGCCATCACGCCTGTATCACCCGACAAATACACGTTTTTACCCGTCATTCTAAAAATGTATCCAACAGGAACTCCACCGTAAGTTCCATCGGGAAAGCTACTGGTGTGGTGTGCCGGAACCATAGAAATTTTCAAATCATCAATTTTTGCAGAGCCACCCAGATTAATGTCAATTGAGTTCGGGTGTTGATAATAAGCACAAATTTCCGGCTGACCGATTACGAAACATTCAGGATATTTTTCCAAAACTTCTTTCACATCTGCTGTGTGATCGCCGTGAGCATGGGTAATGAGTACGTAATCAATCTTTTGTGCAGCAATATCAAATCCGGATTCTTCTTTTCCAAAATTGTAAAATGGATCCGACATGATATTTTTTCCGTTGTAGGTAAACAAAAAACAGTTTTGCCCGAGGTATTTTATTTTCATAATTTTTGGTTTTAGAAATTGGTTTTAGCTATCTGTGAATTATGATTTTAAATATTTATTTCAAAAATTTTATCATTTGTGGAGTCGTGCGTTCTTGGGTTTCGGAATTTGGTAATATGGTTCCAAATCCAAATTTTTCATAAAAAAGTACAGCATTGGGCTCAGCGTAAAGAGTTATTTTTTCGTAACCGGTTTTTTCTATTTTTTTTAGAAAATCTTGCATTAATATTTTTCCAAAACCTTTTCCTATATAATCGGGGATTACAAAAAGATTATCTAAACAGATTATCCCTTTTTCGGTCTCAAAATAACTGTAAAAACCAATTATCATCTCATCATAATAGAGATGAAATGTATCGTTTTCTTTTATATATTTTTCGGTTATCGTTAAATCTTTTTCCCAAAGTTCAATTAATTCCTCTGAATACCCCCAAAATGCTTTAGATTTTTTTGCAATTTCTGTTAATTTATCAGCATCTTTTGCTTCAGACTGTACAATTTTCATTTTTAAATTAAAAATGTTTTAATGATTAAAACCAATGGTTGTTAAAAAGAAGACAAATTCAATCAAAATAATTTAATCCAATCGCTACTAAAACACTCATGACCAACGTTATAATCCCAACTTGTTTGAGAAACGGATCGAGTTCTCGAG
>JAGOJI010000025.1:16252-24856 GCA_017995195.1 Cloacibacterium sp. | reverse complement strand
CTAATATACTAAAAATATTAGGTGTGTTTGCGGAGAATCAGATTATCTTTTAACAAAAATCAATTAAAAAACCAAAAAAAAATGGAAAAAGAGTATATCCACATTATCCTTGCAGACGACGACGAAGATGATCGATTATTTTTTACAGATGCTTTCGAGGAAATCAAAATCAACACCAAAGTTCAAACCTACAAAGATGGTGTAGAGCTCATGGATTATCTCAACCGAGAAGATGCCATTTTGCCACAGGTCTTGTTTCTTGATTTGAATATGCCGAAAAAAAACGGGATAGAATGCCTCCATGAGATTAAACAAAATGAAAAGTTCAAAGATTTGGCAATTGCCATTTACTCCACTTCTTCTTCGGAGGAAGACATTGAAAATACTTTTGTAAGCGGAGCCAACATCTATATCAAAAAACCGAATGATTTCGGTACTTTAAAGAAAATATTGTCCGATGTGGTTACCATTAACTGGCAATACCACACATCGGGGCTTAATAAAGATAATTTTTTGTTGAGAATGTAATTGTATAGTATTATGTCTAACTTCCTTTTTGAATATATTAATCTCCATAGAGGAGAAGAAGATAAACAGAAAACTTTAGCAGATGTAAAGAACAACATCAGTTTCAAAGGTGCCAATTTATGGATATTGGCATGTGCTATTTTAGTAGCTTCCGTAGGGCTAAATGTAAACTCTACAGCCGTTATTATAGGAGCTATGCTTATTTCTCCACTCATGGGACCTATTGTAGGTTCGGGGTTCGCCTTGGGTATTTATGACTTCGATTTACTCAAAAAATCCTTGAAAAACTTAGCCGTTGCCACATTGGTTAGTTTGCTGGTTTCAGCTCTATATTTTTGGCTCAGCCCTTTCAAACAGGCACAATCGGAGTTGTTGGCGAGAACATCACCCAACATTTATGATGTTCTTATTGCTTTTTTCGGAGGCTTGGTGGGCGTTATTGCCATGACCCGCGTAGAGAAAGGAAACCCTATTCCGGGCGTTGCTATTGCTACTGCTCTTATGCCGCCTTTGTGTACGGCAGGCTACGGATTGGCTACAGGAAATTTTAAATTTTTTCTGGGAGCATTATTTTTATACACCATCAATTGTGTATTTATAGGAATTGCAACATTTATTATTGTAAAATATCTGAAATATCCTCACGCCATACAGGTAGACGAGAAGCACCAAAAACAGGTACAGTACGGGATTACAGCTCTTACAATTTTAATTTTGCTGCCCAGTATTTATTTCGCTTATGCTTTGTTTCACGAACAGAAGTTTAAGCAACTTACCGATGATTTTATTCAAAAAGAGTTTGTGGACAAAGGATATACGGTAGTGTACAAGAAAACCAACTTCAACAATATCAACAATACTCTGGAATTGGTATTTCTTACAAAAATACACACCAAAAAGGAAGAAGAAGAGCTCAATGAAAAGTTGAGATCCTATGGGCTAAAAAACACCCAACTTATTATTAAGAAAAACACGTTGGAGAATACAGACTCTGATACCATAAATGAGCTCAACGTAAAAGATAGAAAAATAGCTGAATTAGAAGCCCGAAATAACACCAATGCTTTCAATAGCAAACAGTTGTTGCAAGAAATAGCAGTGCTCTTTCCTAAGATAAAGAAAATATCGATGTCGAGACAAAACCTTGTTTCTACCGATGCTAAGGAGGAAGAAGTTACGGTTTTCCTTTACCAATCCACCGGAAATTTAACATCCGACGAAATCGCTACCATTAACCTGTGGTTACAGAAAAAATTCTCGGTAAACAATGTAAAACTGATTGCCCTAAATGAAACTAAATAACCTCTTTCTTACCATTGTATTTGTAATATCTGTTGCGGTTTTGTTTTTCGTAGCGGGAATTTCGTTTAAGCATGTTTCTCAGCTCAATAAAAGCCAAAAATTGGAAGCCCATACTTATGAGGTAAAGTTGGAATTGGAAAAATTTTTCTCCGCTATGAAATCTGCGGAAACCAATAATAGAGGCTACGTAATTACCAAAGACAGTACATTTCTACAATCTGTAGAAAATTCCAAAAAAGAGCTTTTCCAAAATATTAAAGCCATAAAAAACTTAACCAAAGATAATCCTAAGCAGTTAGAACACATTATTCAAATAGAAAAAATTACTAAAGAAAGATTATATATTTTACAAAAATTGGTACAGATTTCTACCGAAAAATCTACTCAGGATCCCGAATTTCAAAGGTATTTCATCGAAGGAAGAAATAAAATGGATAGCATTAATCTCCAGATTGCAGACATGACAAGACACGAAACCGAGCTATTGGAAGAGCGGAAACTCATGACAAAAAAGGATATGATGATTACTCCTATTATCATCTACATTATCTTGTTGTGGGCATTGCTTATGATTTCGTTGGCGTTTATAAAAATCTATAGAAACCTGAACAAGATAAAATCCATCAACAAAGAATTAATGTTGAAAAACCACTCGAGCCAAATGACCGAGAGTATCGCCAATTATGGAACTTGGCAATGGCACATCTCAGATAACACCTACGTTTTCTCGGATAATTTGTATCGTATCTTTGGTTTTGAGCCTACCGAATCTAAAATCGATCTGGAAGATTTTATGATTGTTGTACATCCCGATGACCGAGATTTGGTTATCGAAAAGGTACAAGAAATGCAAGAAAAAAAACACTTTACTCCTTTTAGGCACAGAATTATAAGAGCAAATGATGGAGAAATAAGATATATCTTAATCAACAACAAATTGGTAACAGACGGCTACAACAAAGAGTACCTTCTGGTAACAACCACCGATATTACCGACCATATCAAGGCAAAACAACTCCTCGAAAACCGAAATAGAGAATTAGAAGCCAGTAACAAAGAACTTTCGGCATTCAACTATATTGCTTCACACGATTTACAAGAGCCTTTGAGGAAAATAGAAACTTTTATCTCGCGGCTATTGGATAAGGACTATCAAAACATTTCCGACTCCGGCAAGCAATATATCGAAAGAATCAAATATTCAGCAGGAAGAATGAGGCTTCTTATCAACGATTTACTACAATTTTCAAGAACCAATCGTACCGATCAAGCAATAGAACACAAAGACCTAAACGAACTGTTCGATTTGGCAATACAAGAACTTTCCCAAAGAATTGATGATACCGGTGCCACAATACATCTCAACAGTACTTTGCCTACGCTTCAGGTTGTTCCGTTTCAGATACAACAAGTATTCATCAACCTTATCGGGAATTCCATTAAATACAGCAAACAAGATGTACCGCCCGTAGTCAATATTGATGTAGAAAAGGTAGATCACAGCTCTGATGTGCGAGTTCCGGACAACAAAGAAAAATATTATAAAATTACCTTCAGAGATAACGGCATTGGCTTTAAGCAAGAATATGCAGAGCGAATTTTTGGGCTTTTCAACAGATTACACAACAAAGACGAGTATATAGGAACAGGAATAGGACTTTCCATTTGCAAAAAAATAGTCGAAAATCACCACGGATTCATCTTTGCCGAAGGCAAGCCCGATATTGGCTCCGAGTTTACGGTATATTTACCGGATAAGGCATGAGGTTGACGGCTGATAGTATTAATGGTAAAATAGGCATTATATCCAACCCTCAATACAGTTCCTATATTAGTACGGCTTTACAACTAACAACTTTACGCATCACGACTTTACCGTAACACCTAACAAACCACCAAGAAAGTATTACAAAAAACCGTAAATTCGCATTTTATTTTTAAAACATATTGAATGAAATTTTTTATAGACACGGCAGATTTAGATCAAATTAAAGAAGCTCAGGATTTGGGAATTTTAGATGGTGTAACCACCAATCCGTCACTTATGGCTAAGGTTGGGATTAAAGGAAAAGAAACCATCAATCAACATTATAAAAACATTTGCGAAATTGTAGATGGAGATGTAAGTGCCGAGGTACTCTCTACCCAATACGAAGAAATGATAAAGGAAGGCGAAGAATTAGCAAGTCTTCATGAGAGAATTGTGGTGAAAATCCCGATGACTAAAGATGGAATCAAAGCAATTAAATATTTTTCGGACAAAGGAATTAAAACCAATTGCACTTTGGTATTTTCCGCCGGACAAGCACTTTTGGCGGCTAAAGCCGGAGCTACCTATGTTTCGCCATTTTTAGGAAGATTAGATGATGTTTCTCATGACGGACTCAATTTAATTGAAGAAATCAGAATAATTTATGACAACTATATGTTCGAGACTGAGATTTTAGCAGCATCTATCCGAAGCTCTATGCATATTGTTAATTGTGCTAAAATGGGAGCAGATGTGGTTACTTCGCCGCTGCCTTCTATTTTGAGCTTACTAAAACACCCGTTAACAGACGCCGGATTAGCTCAGTTTGTAGCCGATGCTAAAAAAATGAATTCATAGAACTCCATTTTTTTGATACCCGAAGTTATAGTTTTTTTGTAATTTTGCCCGTTACTTATGGCAAATTCAATTCAGAAAACCGTTGCTTTTCATACTTTAGGCTGCAAACTCAATTTTGCGGAAACATCTACTATTGCCCGACAATTAACAGGTGCGGGATACCAAAAAGTGAGTTTTGATGCCCCTGCTAAGGTATATGTCATCAACACCTGCTCGGTTACAGACAATGCCGATAAAGAGTGTAAACTCCACGTAAAACGTGCCATGAAAGCCAATCCTGAAGGATTGGTGGTGGTTTTGGGATGCTATGCCCAACTAAAACCGGAGGAAATATCGGCCATAGAAGGCGTTGATTTGGTTTTGGGAGCAAAGGAAAAGTTCAATTTATTGAGTTTTTTAGATGATTTACAAAAATCCGAAACTTTAGCCGAAGTTCATTCCTGTGAAATTGATGAAGCAGATTTCTTTATAGGTTCTTATTCTATAGGAGACCGAACTCGGGCTTTTCTGAAAGTTCAAGACGGGTGCGATTACAAATGTACCTATTGTACTATTCCCTTAGCAAGAGGGATTTCACGTTCCGATGCGGTAGAAAATGTGATTAAAAACGCTAAAGAAATTGCATCTCAGGATATTAAAGAAATTGTTCTCACAGGTGTTAATATTGGAGATTATGGCAAAGGAGAATTGGGAAACAAAAAACATGAACATACTTTTCTTGATTTGGTAAAAGAACTGGATAAGGTAGAGGGTATCGAAAGAATTCGTATTTCGTCTATAGAACCCAATTTGCTGAAAGATGAGACCATAGATTTGGTAGCAGAGAGCAAGAGTTTTGTGCCGCATTTCCATATTCCGCTACAATCGGGGAGCGATGATTTACTCAAGAAAATGAAACGGCGATATCTTACGCAACTTTACAGGGATCGAGTAACTAAAATCCGAGAAGTAATGCCTGATGCTGCAATAGGTGTAGATGTTATTGTGGGATTTCCCGGAGAAACCGAAGAGAAATTTTTGGAAACTTATCATTTTTTAACCGAATTGCCTATTAGTTATCTTCATGTATTTACCTACTCCGAAAGAGAAAACACCGAAGCCATTCACATGGAAGGTGTAGTACCAATTGCGGAAAGAAAAAAGAGAAATAAAATGCTCCGCATTCTTTCGGAAAAAAAGAAAATGGCATTCTATAAAACACAGCTCGGCAAAATCTTACCCGTACTTTGGGAACACGAAAATAAAAACGGAACAATGTTTGGGTTTACCCATAACTATGTAAGAGTACAAAAACCATTTGACGAAAATTCTATCAACCAAATAGAAAACGTAAAATTAGAAAAAATATCTGCAGATGGCACAGTAAGTATTTCTGCTGTGTTTGAAGAATTTTTGCTAAAAGTGTAAGATTTTGGGAGTATTGTTTTTAAGAAAACTCAGTCAAAAAGATTCGCCAATTCAACCAAAATTAAAAGTAAGGCAAATCTATTTTTGCTAAAAGAGTAACACAAAACCTAGCATTACCTCATCTTTCTAACCTTATACCCAGAACCAAACGCATTAGAATATTTAAATGGACATAGAAACGTACAAAGGCGTTTCACTTGGCAATTGAATATGCACAAAGATGAATGCTTTCTTCAGAAAAAATCAAAAACTTACAAACTCACAATATTTTTATACGATTTGACCTTGCTAAGTAAAACGCCTTTGCGAACATTTATGCAGAATAAATTTAAAAAAACCTTTGCGTCATTGTGTTTAGAATAGGTTTTGAGAATTATGAACCTGCGAAATTTTAATGCGTTTAGTCTGTCTCATACCGAATTCTATTCATCAAAAAAAACTTATCTTTGAATCTATGAATTGGGAAGATATTGTTGGTCAACAAAACATAGTAACCACACTGAAAGACACGGTTGATAAAAACCGAGTAAGCCACGCACAGCTTTTTGTAGGCGAAGAAGGCTATGGTATTTTACCTCTTGCTTTGGCGTATGCCAAGGAAATTCTGAAAAGAGAAAACGAAAATGCCGGTTCCAAAATAGATCATCTCAACCATCTCGATTTGCATGTGAGTTTTCCTGTATTTTCAGAGAAAAATCTTTCTTTAAGCAAAAAACATTACGAAGATTGGAGAAGTATGGTTTTAGAAAATCCTTATGCTTCGTTTCAGGATTGGACAGCAGTTTTAGATGCTGAAAACAAACAGTTTTTTATTTCTGCTGATGAAATAGAAGAACTGGGACAAAAATTCAACCTCAAAAGCTACGAAGGCGGCACCAAGATTCTTCTGATATGGAGAGCCGATAAAATGAATACCTCTGCAGCAAATAAATTTTTGAAATTTCTGGAAGAGCCACCCAAGAAAACAGTTATTTTACTGCTTGCCGATAAAATAGAGCATATGTTGCCCACTATTTTGTCGAGATGCCAAATTGTAGAAATCCCAAGGATCCATGAAGATACTATGGTGCAATCTCTTTGCGGAAAGTTTGACATAACTGCCGAAAAAGCCTTAGAAATTTCCCATCAGGCACAGGGAAACTACAATACAGCCTTAAAAATTCTAAAATCCGGTGAATCTGCCAATGAATTTGAAGATTTGTTCATCAGTTGGGTAAGAAACGCCTTTCAGGCAAAAAAGAAACCACAAGTACTGAAAGATATTGTGGCTTGGGCAAAGGAAATTGCTCTTTGGAATCGCGAAAAACAGAAAAGTTTTTTAGATTACTGTGTAGAGACTTTTCGGTTGGCTATGCTCCAAAGCTATGCAGCAGACGATTTGGTTTACAAAAAAATAGGTAAAAACGGATTCAATTGGGAGGCTTTCTCCGGTTATATTCACGGAGCCAATATAGAACTAATTCTGGAGGAAATCAATTTGGCAGATTTGCACCTAACTCGAAATGCCAATGCCAAAATCGTATGGACAGATTTAGGAATCAAACTAACAAGATTTTTGCATCGTTCGGCAACATCAGCCTAAAAACGTATTAAAATTAACGATTTCTTGGTGTTAATAAAGAAATTGAATTTCATTTTTATTTAACAATAACTACCCTATCTCCGGTAGTATTGTGCCGAGCATAGTATTCTGTAAATTCAAAAGAACCTCCGAATATAAAGTCTTTATTTTTCACATTGATTTTTTTTTTGATAGAAAAATTTTCAGCAATACATCTATAAATTTAGTACTTTTAAGTTGTGGAAAGTTTGCTAAAAATATCATCTAATGTGCTCAAAATTCTATTGATTGTAGGATTTGGATATTTTTTCTGGTTAATGCTACGCCTTACCTTGGAATATATTCCGGCAAAATCGGACGTGAGCTTTCTTATGATTAAACAAACCGAAGTTCACGAAAGACCCGAATACCTCAGCATTTTCTACCTTCATGTTTACACAAGTATTTTTGTTTTGCTTTCAGGTTTTTTTGCCATTTTTGGAAAAAATTTTGGGATACAAAACTTTCATAAAACCTCAGGAAAGGTCTATGTATTTACTTTACTGATTTTTTCGGCACCATCGGGAATTTATATGGGATTTTTCGCCAATGGAGGTGTGTTTTCCATGATTTCCTTTATAATTTTAGGGGTTCTTTGGTGGTTTTCCACTTTTAGAGCCTATCGGCTTGTCCGAGAAAAGCGGTTTAAACTTCATCAACAATGGATGTGGCGTAGTTTTGCCCTTACGCTCTCTGCAATTACCCTAAGAATGTGGAAAGTAATTATCGTATACTTCTTTCAACCCAATCCTATAGATGTTTACCAAATTGTCGCTTGGTTGGGTTGGATTCCCAATATGCTGTTGGTTGAATTTTTAATCCGAAAAAGAGTAATATGAAAAATGAAAGCCGTTTGCTATTGATGTCAATTGGAGATGAATAACAGATTTAGTTAAAAAAATAAACGCCTCGTGATATGAAAAATTTAAGATTAATCATTATTGTTTGTTTGTCGGTAGTGGCAACAAGTTGTAAAAAAGAAACCAAAGAAGCAGTAAAACCCCAGAAAGACTCTTTGAACGCGAAAAAAGACACCGTAATACAACCTGAGTTCCACAAAGAACTCTACGGGATTTATACCGGAGAATTTATAGGTAAAGAAATTGTAAAAGATGAACAGGTAGATAGCGAATACATCACGGAGATTAGTAAAAGACTT
>JAGOJI010000025.1:0-16152 GCA_017995195.1 Cloacibacterium sp. | reverse complement strand
TCCCTAAAAATCAACAGAATTACAAAAGACAGTGTGTACGGACAAAGTATTGTAAATGGTAACCAAAGACCATTTCGAGGCATTTTTAATAAAGATTCGAAATCGTTTGTATTAGATGAACCCGGGGTAAAAGACTTTCCCTAAAAATCAACAGAATTACAAAAGACAGTGTGTACGGACAAAGTATTGTAAATGGTAACCAAAGACCATTTCGAGGCATTTTTAATAAAGATTCGAAATCGTTTGTATTAGATGAACCCGGGGATCATAAAACAGACGGGCGGTTTGAAGTTAAAATAACAAATGACAGCCTTACGGGTAAATGGATGGCGTTCAAAAAATCTGCCGTAAAAACACCTACCAAAACATTGAAGCTTATAAAAAAAGAATTTGTGTATAATCCTAACTTTATGCTGAATGAAGAAGATGATTTAATCGACTGGAACGATCCTCAAAAATTTGTAGAAAAATACATTGATCCCCAATCAGGAAAAACAGAACAATATACCACCTATAAAAACCGAATAGCTTCAGATGCTGTATTTACCATCAACGCATCGAAACAAAAATTAGCAGAAAAAGATTTGAAAAATTTAAGAAAATTAGACTTACAAATCATCAAGAACTCTATTTTTGCAAGGCATGGTTATTCATTCAAAAAAGAAACTTACCGAAATTTCTTTGAGCAAACCGATTGGTATATCCCCGTTTCCGACAATGTAGATAACAGCCTTACCCCTACCGAAAAAGAAAATGTAATATTGCTCAACAGATTTATAAAATACGCAGAAGATAAATACGACTACTTCGGAAGATAAACCCGATTGAGAATATAAACAATAAAACAACCAATGGCGTAGCATAAAATATCAATCCACGAAAAGGAATTTCCCAAAACAATCATGGCAAGAGAGTTTGCCTTAAAGCCCAATAATTCGCCAAAGTGGAAATATTGTAAAAACTCTATGCAACAAGCGAAGATAAAAATACCCACAATAAGCCTGTTACGCTGAATAGTGCTAAAGCTGAAAAATGTTTGAATAAAAGTATAGATCAACATAACCACCAAAACATCGCCAAAATAAGCCCTCAGCCAAACAATATCTTTGAAAACCGTTGCAATAGCTACTTCTGTAAGAAACAGAACCATGGTAAACATAAAATATTTTAAAGAAAATTTCATTGTGCCTATGTTTTTCTAATGCTAAATTACACAAAGAGTTTTACTTTTGTAAAAACCATTTCAGAAATGCCCATTCAACAAAAAATAGAAGAACTTCGCCAAGAACTTCATCAACATAATTATAATTATTACGTTTTAGACCAACCAACTATTTCAGATTTTGAATTTGACCAAAAACTGAAAGCATTACAAGATTTGGAACACGCACACCCCGAGTTCTATGATGCCAATTCTCCTACCATGCGGGTAGGCGGAGAAATCACAAAAAATTTCCCCACCGTAAAACACCGGTTCCGAATGTATTCGTTGGATAATTCGTATGATGAGAAAGATCTGGAAGATTGGTACAAAAGATTGGTAAAAACATTAGAAACCGAGGCTATAGAAATGGTTGCTGAACTGAAATACGATGGAGCTTCTATTTCCATACTCTACCAAAACGGTGAGTTTTTGCAAGCCGTGACAAGGGGAGACGGTTTCCAAGGAGACGAAATCACTCAGAATGTAAAAACCATTTCCAGTATTCCACTAAAACTCAATGGAGATTTTCCCGAAAAATTCTTTATCCGAGGCGAGATTTACCTTACCCACCAAGCCTTCAACAGAATAAACAAAGAACGAGAGCAGGAAGGTTATGATGCCTTTATGAATCCCAGAAATACCGCTTCGGGAAGTCTAAAAATGCAAGACAGTGCAGAGGTAAAAAAGAGAAAGCTCTCTGCTGTACTCTACCAATACATCGCCGAAGGACACACTACCCAAACCCATTGGGAAATGTTGCAAAAAACACAATCCTGGGGTTTCAAAATATCGGAACAAGCAAAACTGTGCAAAAATCTTGATGAAGTAAAAGATTTCATCAATTTTTGGGACAAAGAACGTCATCAGCTCGGATTCGATATCGATGGAATCGTTATCAAAGTAAACAGCTTAAAACATCAGCAAATCCTTGGCTATACCGCAAAATCTCCACGCTGGGCAATGGCTTACAAATTCAAAGCCGAAAAAGTAGAAACAGAACTTTTGAGTATTGATTATCAGGTAGGGCGAACAGGAGCCATAACGCCTGTTGCCAATCTACAACCTGTCTTGTTGGCAGGAACCACAGTAAAGAGAGCAAGTTTACACAACGAAGACATTATTAAAAAACTGGATTTGCACGTAGGAGATTTTGTATATGTAGAAAAAGGAGGAGAAATTATCCCCAAAATAGTAGGAGTAAATCACGAAAAAAGAAACCTTCTGGCAACTGAAGTTCAGTATGCTACGCATTGCCCGGAATGTGGAACCGAACTTGTAAAATTAGACGATCAGGCCGCCCATTATTGTCCAAACGAATGGCATTGTCCTCCTCAAGTGGTAGGGAAAATGATTCACTATGTCTCCCGAAAAGCTCTAAATATCGAAAATTTAGGTTCGGAAACAATAGAACAGCTGTATCGGGAAAAATTAATTGAAAACGTGGCAGATTTTTATACTTTGAAGAAAGAACAGCTGCTCCCATTGGAAAGAATGGCAGAAAAATCTGCTCAAAACATTATAGATGGTATCGAAAAATCTAAAGTAATTCCCTACGAAAAAGTTCTTTACGGCATAGGAATAAAGCATGTAGGGGAAACTGTTGCCAAGAAATTAGCCAAAAATTTCAATTCTATTGATGATTTGAAAGCTGCAAGCATAGAAGAACTTACACAAGTAGAGGACATTGGCGAAAAAATAGCCGAGAGTATTGTCAACTATCTCCGGCACGAGGAAAATTGGGCAATGATAGAGCGTCTGAAATCCTATGGCATTCAACTGGTAAAAGACGAAAATACCACCGAAACATTATCGGACATTTTAGAAGGTAAAACCTTTCTTTTTACCGGAAAATTATCACTTTTTACCCGCGAACAAGCCGAGGAAATGGTGGAGAAACATGGAGGAAAAAATATTTCGGCAGTTTCTAAAAATCTGAATTATCTGGTAGTAGGTGAAAAGGCAGGAAGTAAGCTCAAGAAAGCTCAGGAAATAGGCAGCATTATTATTTTAGATGAGCAGGAATTTTTGGATTTGGTTCAGTAATCGGGCTCGTTTTCTCTATTTTCCAAAAATCCTTTTATAAGCTCGTACTCAAAACCTTTAGATAAAAGGTGGCGAATTGTTTTCGCCTCCTTTTGGTAATTTTTGAGTCCTTTTAGTTTTTCGGAATATGCCGAATATAGTTTGGAAATAGTTGATTGATAATCTTTGTCATCAATCTCGTCCATACAAGAGTTAATCAACTTTTCCGAGATGGCTTTGTTGAATTTCAGATGATTTTTAATTTTATTTCGTCCCCAGTTTTTGATGTAAAATTTCCCTCTGATGTAGCTTCTGGTAAAGCGTTCCTCGTTGAGGTAATTTTCTTTCATGAGGTACAATAGAATTTCCTCTTTTGCCTCCGGAATCAAAACAAATTCTTTCATTTTTTGCTCTACTTCACTATGGCAACGGTCTTGGTAAACACAATAGTCTACCAATTTCATTTTAATTTCCTCGAAAGTAAAAAGTTTTTTATCCATTTCTTTAAGGTGTTGATGGTTGGTAGGTTATATTCCACACCCAACGACTTTACACCCAACGCGTTTACGACTTCACGCCTAACGACTTCACAATTAACGACTTCACAACCATCAACTATCCCCATCAACCTATTCCCCCAAACTTATCGGAATAGTCGGCCTCAGAGGCTTTGATAACTTCTTTGGCGTGTTCGGCTCCGTATACTTCTTCAATTCTGCATACTACCGGTTCGTGTGGCAGGTTTTTGTAGGTTAGGAAGTAGTGCTGAAGCCTGTTGATTTCTGCTTTCGGAAGTTCCGAAATATCTCTGAAATGTCCGTAGGACTGATCGCCCACCATTACAGCAACAATTTTGTCATCGGCTTCACCTTTATCAATCATTTTAAAACCACCAATAGGGATAGCATCCATCAACAATCCTCCTGCATGAATATTATGACTGCTGAGAACACAGATGTCCAACGGGTCGTGGTCTCCTTCTTTCACGTCTTCAATACCTTTGTTTATCGCTAATTGCTTTACGCGGTCGTGGCAATAAGTTCTTGGGATAAATCCGTATAATGCAGGGATAATATTGGAGAACTTCTGAGGCCTATCGACCTTTAGGTAGCCACTTTTTTTATCTACTTCATATTTTATAGTATCCGAGGGCACGATTTCTATAAATACATTAACGATTTCGGGAGACTCTTCACCTGCCGATATGCCGTGCCAAGGGTGTGCTTTGAAATTAGGAATCATATTTGTTTTTTGTTTAATTACTTATTTAGAAAATGATTGAGAGTTGTGCATCAATCAAAAAAATTATATTAATCGGTTGACTTCTGTTCTTAAGTCTTGTATGGTTTCTGAGATATAATCGTCGCCATCAAGATAATTCATGAGGAGAATAGTTTTAAAATCCTGCAAATTTGCACTATCGCTCAGTTGATTGTAGGTTTTGTGGAGCAATTGTACCACATCATTTTTTGTTGAAACAATGTTGTTCCATGTAATTTTACTGATGTAGAGCTGCTGAGAAGCGTTGTACTCAAACTCTTCGGTAATACTTTTTTCCAAAAGAAATAGAAATTCGTGGGGTTTTAAATCTTTGTCGAACTGAGTTACCAAATTAGAAGGTTTTATTCTTTCCAGAAACAACGTCATTCTTTCGTAGGCTTGTAGCCTAATCTCGTTGTTGGATTTAATGGATAACAGAGATAATTCTTTGCTTTTGTATTCTATAAATTTGTATACAAACTGCCTGAGCAACACTACAAAAGGTATTACAATAATTAGGACAAAAGCATAAGGCATAAGTTGTTCGAAATCCACTTTTCTAAATTTGACTGCAAAAATAAGGATATTTGGACTGATTGCCATAAAAAAATACATGTAAGACGTAAAGTTATGAAGGCATAAGCTTGTAAAGTCGTTGGACATTAGGTGTAAAGTGTTGAGTGTGTGAAGCCGCTTAGATATGGAATACAACCTACTAAATACTAAATACTAAATACTAAATACCAATTACCAAGTACTAATTACCAACCACCATCAACCAATAAATTACTATCTTTGCTACTCTCTTTTATTATAGACTCATGAATATTTTATTAGCCTCTACATCTACCCTATTTGGTGGAGATTATTTAGATTATTTAACCCGTGAAATTGCAGAACTTTTTTCGGGAGTTAGTGAAATTATTTTCATACCCTTTGCACGGCCAAGTGGTATTACGCACGAAGAATACACCGAAAAAGTCCGTAGTTTTTTCTCTCCTTTTTCAATTAGTGTAAAAGGGCTACATGAGTTTGATGATAAAATACAAGCTATTAATGATGCCAAAGGCTTCTTCACAGGAGGAGGAAATACCTTTTTATTGGTGAAAACACTTCACGAAGAAGGTCTCATGGATACCTTGAAAAAAAATATAGAAAAAGGAAAACCTTACCTGGGAACCAGTGCGGGGAGCAATATAGGAGGACTAAACATGAAAACAACCAACGATATGCCTATTGTATATCCTCCAAGTTTTGAATGCATGGGTTTGGTTCCTTTCAATATCAACCCACATTATTTGGATCCTAACCCCGAACTAAAACACAATGGTGAAACAAGAGAAACTCGGATTAAAGAGTTTTTAACACAAAACGACACCAAAGTTGTGGGATTACGAGAGGGCAATTGGATTAGAAGAATAGGCAACAGCCTAACGGTAGAAGGCTCCCAATCGACCAGAATTTTCGAAAAAGAAAAAGAACCCTACGAAATAGCCGGCGGCAGTAGTTTGATATAAGTTTAACAAGAATATGAAACTATAAATCACAGAGATATTATATTATGATTCCACTTACTCATGATTAAATCCATTAAAAAATCAGGGCAGCGGATAATTTTATTCTTTTCGGCATCTAAGAAAAACAAAGTAACCGAGGCTTCTGTAATTTTTTCTTTCATTTCATTATAAATATCATATTCAAATTCGATTTTCACTCCCGGGATTTTCGTAACTTTGGTGTGAATCTCCAAAAGATCATCGTATCTTGCAGGTTTCAAATATTTAATTTTATACTCGGACACGGGCAACCAAATCCCACGATTTTCAATCTCTTGATAGGACATTCCTATGGAGCGAAAAAGTTCGACTCGGGCAACCTCTAGATACTCGGCATAGTTGCCGTAATAGACGTATTTCATGGGGTCTGTTTCGCCGTAACGAACTCGTAATGTGTAAGTTGTGTAAATCATCTGAAGTATTAAATTATACATACAAATATATTTTTAAATAATCAATAGGGCAATAATTTTTTTTTAAAGTTTTAATGTATCATCTTTGTTTTCCCGATTTAAATAAGAGATACTAACGACATAAAAATCACCAAACAATTAATTAACAAGCAGATAGACAGATGGACAAGAATTTGGAAATGATATGGGATAATTGTCTTCGTTTTATGAAGGATAATCTTAATTCTCTGGAGGAGAATTCGGACCTAAAAAAATTAGAAAACTCATTTGATTTATTGTTTGATAAAGTTTACCCCTTATCTTTAGTTGAAGGAAATCTTACCTTGCTTGTTCCAAGCGATTTCTATAAAGAATATATTGAAGATAATTACCTTTCATTATTATCTGTTTCATTAAAAAAATATATTGGTAAAGGAGTAAAATTATGGTATTCCGTATCTGAGACCAAAACTCAAGACAAGGAGAAAGCAACCATAAAATACAAAGGAATCAGCAACCAACCGCCCAAAATACAAGAGGTAAGACCTGCTTCTTTTTCAGGGAATATTGTAAATCCTTTTGTAGTTCCGGGAATTAAAAAAATAAATATTGATTCCAACCTCAATGCCGCTTTCTCTTTTGATAATTTTGTGGAAGGCGAAAGCAACAAATTTGCTTCTACGGTTGCCAAAACCATCGCCAAGAGACCGGGACAAACTTCTTTCAACCCTATGTTTATCTACGGTGGCGTAGGAGTTGGCAAAACACACTTGGCACACGCCATTGGCTTAGAGGTAAAAAATACGTTTCCGGACAAAGTGGTTTTGTACCTGTCCTCGGAAAAATTCATCCAGCAATTTGTTTCGGCAGCAAAAGCTCAAAACAAGACCGACTTCATCAATTTCTACCAAATGATTGATGTTTTGATTATGGATGATATTCAGTTTTTATCGTCTAAAAAAGCAACACAGGAAAGTTTCTTCCATATTTTCGAGCATTTGCACCAAAATGGTAAACAGATTATCTTAACTTCCGATAAATCTCCGGTGGACATTCAGGATATTGAAGCCAGAATTGTATCTCGTTTCAAATGGGGGCTTTCGGCAGAAATAAAATCTCCCGACTTTGAAACCAGAAAGAAAATATTTGTAGATAGACTCAGCAGAGACGGCATTGTGCTCAATGATAATATTATAGATTTCTTGGCATCGGAAGCCAAGTCTAATGTAAGAGACATTATAGGTATTGTGAACTCCGTTATTGCTTATTCTACCATTTACAAATCTGATTTAACAATAGATTTGCTAAAGGAAACCATCAATAAAATTGCCATCAACCAAAAGAAAACCATCAACATTCCGTATATTCAGGAAGTGGTGTGCAACTATTTTGGTATCCAAAGAGAACAACTCTTATCTAAAACACGAAAGAGAGAAATTGCCTTACCAAGACAGTTGGCAATGTATTTTTCTAAAGAGTACACCAACTCTACCTTTACCAAAATTGGAGAAGAAATGGGCGGAAAAGACCACTCTACGGTAATGTATGCCTGCGAAACCATTAAGGATCTTTCTAAAATAGACAAAGAGATGAAAAAATATCTCAAAGAACTGAAAGAGAGAATATTCGAGTAACCTTTTTATTTTTAGAATTGTTACACGCTATTTTCTATACCTTTACAATATGAAAATTTTGATGCTTTGCATGGGAAATATTTGCCGCTCGCCTTTAGCGGAGGGAATTTTGCGTTCAAAAATTGCAAAACACCACGAAGTAGACAGTGCAGGAACCATTTCCATGCACGAAGGGAAAAAAGCGGATCACCGCTCTATAACAACAGGTTTACAACATGGGATAGACATCAATTCTCATCGTGCAAGACCCCTCTGTAAAGAAGATTTTGAGATTTTCGACAAAATTTATTGTATGGATGTCGATAATTTCGAAAATGCTTCTTCCTTGGCTAAAAACGACGAACAAAGGCAAAAGCTATCCTTAATATTAGATGTTATGAGTAGCGAAACTCAAGAAGTTCCTGATCCTTACTGGGGAACAATGGAAGATTTCGAAAAGGTATACCAAATGCTCAACAAGGCTTGCGAAATAATCGCAAAAGAGCTCAACTAAAAATAAATTATGCTTTTCCTTATTCCAGCTTATCTTTCCGAAGAATCGCCAATCAATTATTTTTCGCCGGTCATCAAAGAATATATTCTAAAAACCGATTATTTCTTTGTAGAAAATGAAAAAACGGCAAGAAAAGTCATCAAATTTTTTGCTCCGGAAAAAAAACAGTCCGATTTACATCTTTTTGTTTTAGATAAATATTCGGATAGCTTGGATTTAAAAGAGGCTCAAATATTAATGAAAAACGGTCAAGATTTTGGCTTGCTTTCAGAAGCAGGATTGCCCTGTATTGCAGATCCCGGAAATATAATGGTAAAATGGTGTCACGAAAATCATATCAAAATAATTCCTATCAGTGGCCCCAGTTCCATTATTTTAGCCTTAATTTCCAGTGGGTTCAATGGGCAGCAATTCACGTTTCATGGGTATCTCCCTATTGATAAATCAGAGAAAAAACAAAAAATACAATGGTTGGAAAATCAGGTTCAAAAAACAGGTTATTCCCAAATTTTCATGGAAACCCCTTACCGAAACAACCAACTTTTGGAGGATTTATGCAAATTTCTCTCTCCACAAACTCTTCTGTGTGTTGCTTCCAACATCAATCATCCCACCGAAGAATTTATCAAAACATTATCTGTAAAAGATTGGCAAAAACAAAAAATAGATTTACATAAAATCCCAACAGTATTTGTTTTAGGAAAATAAAGAGATAATTCGCTTTATTTTGCGATTTTTTTTATTTCAAATGTTCAACAGATCGATTTTATTTTTTTAGAAAACTTTTTTCATAGAGTTCTATCCACTCTTTTGGTGACATTTTACTTACCAATTCGCTTAATAATTCAAAAGGAATTTCCTCAGGTTTTTTGAAGCGGACACAAGATTTGCCCATATCCAATTTTCGCTTTGAATGTTTTGGAAATTCTGCTACAAACCAATCGTATAGTTGCTTATCGGCATACATTCCCATATGATAAAAGTTGATGGAATTTTTCTGAGAAGCCATTCCTATAAACGGAAGTGGTAATCCAGGAGTGCAATGATAACCTTTTGGATAAGTCGACAGTGGAACATTCCAACCCATCATTCCATAGCTTATACCTTCTTCAAAACCTTTTGGCAAATTTTTAGATATTGTTTCATAAAGTTTAGTAATGGCTATTTTTCTTTCTTCCGGAACCTTTTCAAGATAATCTTTTATGTCTTTAGCTTCTATTTTCATAATTTTTTTATAAGCAAGAACCTATTAAATTTCATTCAAATAACTTTATATTATTGATTTTAGCAGTTTTAATACACTTAAAATCAATCTATTTCACAATAAAATGTTTTAGTTTAGAAGTTTAACAGACTCTTAAACTCAAAAACTTTGAAACTAAAACTGATGTTTACAATACTTACCAAATAGTCTACCCGTAGAAACAATGGTTCTCCCTGTGTTTCTATTGGCACAAGTGCTCCTTCTTTGTTATAAGTAAAGCCTTTGTTGGGAACTTTGATAGAAGATATCATTTCTCCCAAAAACATTTCTCTTACAAAATCGTTATCGCCTAAGATTTCAATTTCTTCGAAGAGTGTTCTCATCTTTTGTTTGGTATTGTACTCGGTATAGTTTTCCATGCTTTATTTTTTTGTTTCGATGTATTGAATTCCTGCTCTAATTTCCAAATCCAGAAAATTTTCCATAGGAACAATAGGACAGTTGTAGTTGGGACTATAAGCACAAAACGGGTTATACGCTTTGTTGAAATCCAAAATTACTTCTTCTGCTTCAGGTATTCTGAAATCAATATACCTGCCTGCTCCGTAGGAAGTAACGCCATTGGTAAGATCCAAAAAAGGCAGAAAAAGATAATCTTTGTACTCTTCGGTTTGTCGAGTAATAAGGTTTTGATAAACACTGAGTTTACAATCTTTTTCATCTAACTCAAAATGTAGTTCGCCGTACTTTTCATAAGTTTTTGTTTTTCCGGAAGAAGTCGGGATTTCGAATGAAGGCTGGTTAGGCGTTCGCACAAATTTAGCTTTCACCCTATATTTCAGATTAATCGGAAAAAAATGATGTCCCTTGAATTGTTCTCTTTCTTTTTGACTGAGTGGACTTTTTTTAGGATTTTTGTATTCGGCATTCAGTTCTTGCTGAAATTTTTTTATTTCGGCGATTTCAAATGAATTTTTATTTTTCTTTTGTCCGAAGAACAAACAGAAGCAGAGCAGAAGTAGAGAGGTTGCTAATGGTTTCATGATAGGAAGTAACGTCAAAAAACTTATTTATAGATTACGTATTAATTTTCAAATCCTTTATTAATGATTTGTTTATTTCTGAGCTCTTGTTTCATTTTTTTCATGGCACCCTGAGTTCCTATTTTAATAGAGTTTTCGGCGGTTCCTGTCAATCGGGCATTGCCCTTATAGGTATCGTACTGAGTTTCCATTAAAAAATTACCATGATTGTCGTAAAGTTTGAGCTGAACTAAAACCTGATTCGAAAAAACATACTTTCCTATACCTACTTTAAAGTATTTTATTTTAGGTACTACAGCAACTTCTGCCTCATTATTTTTACAGATTTCCTTTAGGCTTTCAACATCAATAGAGTCGTATGACATAGAGCTATCCATTTGTATGGTTTTTAATCCTCCATACATCTTCATTTGATCCGTTACTGCACTAAAGAAAGTTTGATAAGTAGGTGATTTTATCTCTTCAATCTCCGGAAAAATATCGGGTTGGAAATATACAACCTTATTGATTTTCTCTAGTTTAAGATTCTGATTGAAGTAGACCAATTTTTGTCCAAAACCCGCACAGCTTACTAAAACAACAGCTACTAAAATTCCAAAAAGTATATTTTTTTTCATAATTGTATGCCACAAATATACACAGAATAAGAACTTAAACTTTACAAAATTTAAGATTTTTTTAACATAATTACCAAGTACAGGCGTATTTTTACCCTTGCCTTTTATCTGTTGCTTTCTTTTGAAAAAGAAGAAAAATCGTAACATTAGCAATAAAACAGTTGGCAAAAAACCATATCCATCAAAGAGTCATCTTGTGTATCCGAGATAAAATCATTTATGTTTTTTTAATTCAAATATTTATCTTAATTTTGCAACCTCATACATAATAATCATTAAATAATATTGGAATGTATTTAACAAAAGAAAAAAAAGCGGAAATCTTCGCTAAACACGGAGGAAAAGCAGAAAACACAGGTTCTGCAGAAGGGCAAGTAGCTCTTTTCACATTCAGAATTAATCATCTTTCCGGTCATTTGAAAAAAAACCACAAAGATTATGCAACTGAAAAATCTTTGGTGAAATTGGTAGGTAAAAGAAAAAGACTTCTTGATTACTTGAAAGCCAAAGACATCGAAAGATACAGAAGTATCATCGCAGAACTTGGAATTAGAAAGTAATTCTCAACAACATCAAAACAAAAAAGCAACTCAGAAATGGGTTGCTTTTTTAGATTTTTTCAGAATTACACGGCTTTTCCTTGAAGGAGTAAGGTACTTTTCAATTCGCCTTAAGACTTTACCTTTTACCAAACCTATCTGCGATTGTATCAATAATAAAGACACAAATTATTACAAGTTTAATCACACTCGTCTAAATAATCCAAATTCAATTAAAAACCAGATTGTTACAATACAAAAAAACCGCTTCAATTCTATTGAAGCGGCATTTATCAGAAAAAGTTTTTTTATTTTAAAGCCTCTGCAGCTTCTACAATAAGTTGAACTAATTCCTGCGGTTTAGAAGCCAGAGAAGCGTGGCTTGCATCTAAGTTAATGGTCTTTTTAGGATTCATTCTTTCCGCCATTTCAACTTGGGTTTCCTGATGAATCATGTTGTCTTGGTTTGAAACCTGATACCAAACCGGTTTGTTTTTCCACGCAGGATTGTCCATGGTGTCTGCAAAACATTGTCCACTGATTGCTTTTTGAGAAAGAGCCATTGTGAGACCTTCTTCTTCACTCAAATCCGGACAAAATTCTCGGTGGAATTCATCATATTTAATCCAAAGAAAACCTTTATTGTCCGGTACAATACTTCCTCCTCCGGAAGTAGAACGCTTTGCTAACAAGCTACCTAAACTTTCGCCTTGATCCGGTGCAAAAGCTGCAATATAAACCAAGCCCTTTACTTTTTCGTGGTTTCCTGCACTGCTGATAACAGCTCCTCCATAAGAATGTCCTACCAAAAGTACGTCGCCGTCTTGTGCATTTATCAAATCCGTTGTTTTTTGCACATCATCTGCTAATGAAGTTAGCGGATTTTGCACAGCTCTCACTTTGTACCCTTTTTTGTGTAATGCAGGAATTATGTGTCTCCAGTGAGATCCGTCTCCCCAAGCTCCGTGAACCAAAATAATGGTTAAATCTGTTGTTGTCATAATTAAAATATCTATATTTAGTTATTGATACAAAATTACCCAACAACAAACCAAATAACGTTCACTTAAGTTAATGCTTCCTGATTCTTTTTCGGATTCGGCTTAAAGACTGCGGAGTAATTCCCAAGTAACCGGCAATATATTTTTGCGGAATTTTTTCGAAAACTAAAGGATTTTCTTCAAGCAAATTGGTATATCTTTTTTCCGGGGAATAGTAGAGGAGGTTTTCCAATCTTTTTTTGGTGTCCAAATAAATTTTCTCGGTCATCAATCTCCCAAATTTTTGCCAATACATTTCCTTTTCATACAAGTTTTGTAAATCATTCTTATCCAATAGCAAAAGTTCGGAATCTTCCATTGCCTGAATATTTAAATAAGACACGGTATTACACAGAATACTCTCATAATCTGCGAAAAACTGGTTATCAAAATGAAAAATAAAACTAATATCATCACCATTTTCATTAATATAATAACTTCGCATTGTACCTTTTTTTACAAAACCAAGATATTGGCATTTCTCACCGCTTTGCAGAAAAAAATCAGATTTTTTGAGGGTTATTTTTTTTAATGTAGAATAGAATTCATCAAAATGTTCGGCATCTACCTGAAATAATTCCCCGTATTGTTCAAAATGACGAGACATAAGCTAAAATGTTTTTTTTGAATATTATGAATTAATTAATAGGCTGTTACTCAAAGCTCAATTATTCAATGAAGATTTGAATGAAAACGAAAATACAAAAAAAGTGACATATCAATAGAAGGAAAAGCTCTTTTCTCTCAAATCATTTTGAATTTTTCCAAAATTACAGCAAACCATAAAATAAGATAAATTCCGTATCTTTGCCCACGAAAATTTAAAGAGATTAAATATTAACCGCACTCAATACGGAGTGCCAAAGACGAAACAAATTTTATGAATGCTCCACAAGCAATTATTGAAAAATTTCAATTAAAAGACGGGAGAGAAATCTCCATTGAAACAGGACGTTTGGCAAAGCAAGCCAACGGTTCTGTGGTAGTAAAATGTGGCGGAACTATGCTCCTTGCAACCGTTGTAGCCAACAAAGATGCAAATCCGGGAGTGGATTTCCTTCCATTAACGGTAGATTACAGAGAAAAATTCTACGCCGGAGGTAAAATCCCCGGAAATTTTTTCAGAAGAGAAGCAAGACCTTCCGATGAAGAAATTTTAACGATGAGATTGGTGGACAGAGTTCTTCGTCCGCTTTTTCCTGAAGATTTCCACGCAGAAGTTCAGGTGATGATTTCCCTGATTTCTTACGATAAAGAAGCAATGCCGGAAGATTTGGCTGGTTTAGCCGCTTCTGCAGCGATTGCAATTACCGATATTCCTTTCAACGGACCAATGTCTGAAGTGAGAGTGGTGAGAATCGACGGTCAACTTTCCGTAAATCCAAGCTTCGAAAATTTGAAGAAAGCAGATTTGGATATTATGGTGGGAGCTACGAAAGATTCCATCGTAATGGTAGAAGGAATTATGGACGAAATTTCTGAACAGGAAATGATTGAAGCCATTCAATACGCCCACGATGAAATTAAAGTTCAAATCGCAGCTCAAGAAAGATTGGCGGAACGAGTTGGAAAAGCCTTCCCAAAAAGAGAATATTGCCACGAAGAACACAACGAAGAAATTCGTGAAAAAGTTTGGAAAGAAACTTACGATAAAGTATACCAAGTTGCAAAAACGCCTTCAGCAAAAGAAGAAAGACACGATAATTTCGCTGCGGTTTTAGAAGAATTCCTTTCTCAATATTCGGAAGAAGAAAGAGCGGAAGTAGAGCCATTTGCAAAAATTTACTACCACGATGTAGAAAAAGAAGCGATGCGTCAAATGATTTTGAATGAAAAAATTCGTTTGGACGGTCGTGACCCTGAAACCATTCGCCCGATTTGGAGCGAAATCGATTATCTTCCGGGAGCACACGGTTCTGCAATTTTCACGAGAGGTGAAACGCAATCTTTAACCGCTGTAACTTTAGGTTCCATTAAAGATGCGAATATGGTGGATTCCGTAGCTTCTCAACACGACGAAAAATTCTTCCTACACTATAATTTCCCACCATTCTCAACCGGTGAAGCAAGGCCTTTGAGAGGAACTTCAAGAAGAGAAGTTGGTCACGGAAACTTGGCACAGAGAGCTTTACAAAATATGATTCCTGCCGAAAATCCTTATACCATAAGAGTAGTTTCCGATATTTTAGAATCCAACGGCTCGTCTTCTATGGCGACAGTTTGTGCGGGAACTTTAGCTTTGATGGATGCAGGTGTACAAATTTCAAAACCTGTTTCCGGAATTGCAATGGGATTGATTACTGATCCAAAATCAGGTAAATTCACGGTTCTTTCCGATATTTTGGGTGATGAAGATCATTTAGGAGATATGGACTTTAAAGTGACCGGAACTGCAGACGGAATCACGGCTTGTCAAATGGACATTAAAATCCAAGGATTGACGATGGATATTATGACGACGGCTCTCAACCAAGCAAGAAACGGAAGATTACATATTCTAAATGAAATTTTAAAAACCATCGACAAACCAAGAGCCGACGTAAAACCTCACGCTCCGAAAATGGAAATTTTGGAAATTCCGAAGGAATTCATCGGTGCGGTTATCGGACCTGGTGGAAAAATCATTCAACAAATGCAGAAAGATTTCGATACGGTGATTGCGATTGAAGAAATTGGCGAAATCGGAAGAATCGAAATTAGCGGCGTAAACAGAGAAAACATCAATGCAACGATTGCTGCGATTAACGAAATTACTTTCGTACCTGTTGTTGGCGAAGTTTACAAAGGAAAAGTGGTAAAAGTAATGGATTTTGGAGCTTTTGTAGCAATTGCCAAAGGAACCGAAGGTCTTCTTCATATCTCCGAAATCGAGTGGAAGCGTTTGGATAAAGTTCCTTATGCAGAAGGCGACGAAGTAGAAGTGAAATTTATGGGTTACGACGACCGCAAGAAAATGAAACTTTCTAGAAAAGTTCTTTTACCAAGACCACCAAAACCTGAAGTAAAGCCAAGACAAGATGCAAAACCTGAAGGCGACAAACCAACAGAACAAGCATAAAAATAGAAACTCCACTTTTTTGAGTGGAGTTTTTTATTTAAATATAACCTAAATAAGAAAATTTTTTATTTTCAATAATTCATTTCTAAT
>JAGOJI010000092.1 GCA_017995195.1 Cloacibacterium sp. | reverse complement strand
GTTTAAAATTGAATTAATATGGGTAAAAACCTAATTTGTGTAAAAAATCATGATAAAAATCATGATTTTAAAATGCAAAATGTGTTAAAGTTGAAAATAGTTTAAACTATTATTAAACGTAATTGTTGGGAATACGGTTCGATTTTAATTGATATTAACGATAATGACTTTAATGAAGTGTTTAATTCAATTTAAACAAAGCTAAAGCGTATCATCTCACGAAGTGTTAAGAAATTTTTGTATATTCTTTATAACTCACGATTTTACGACAGGTAACTTTACACAAAAATCGTTTTTATTTATACCGTTTCTTCTAAAAATTCCTTTAAATCCAAGGTTTTTTGTTCTCCGTTTTCTATGTTTTTCAAAGTTATTTTTTTTGTTTTTATTTCTTCTTCTCCATAGAAAACCAAAGTAGGTATTTGCTTTTTTTCGGCGTAGGTAAACTGTTTTTTGAGTTTGGCATTTTCAGGATATAGTTCGGTGGCAATGCCTTTGCTTCGAAGATTATTAATGATTTTCATGGCTTCCAAAGCCTCTTTTTCGCCATAGTTGGCAAAAAGATAGTGTATTTTGGGGAGTTCTGTTTGGGCAAACAAATGGAGTTCTTCCATTACCAGATAAATCCTGTCCAAACCGAAGGAAATTCCAATTCCGGGTATGTTTTTTACTCCAAAAACTTCGGTAAGATTATTATATCTACCGCCTCCGCCAATGGATCCCATTTCTACCCCTTGTGCTTTTACTTCAAAAATGGCACCGGTATAGTAATCCAGACCTCGAGCCAAAGTAATATTGAAAACTAAATTCTCCTGAGGAACTCCTAATTCTAAGGAGTTTTGTAATACGAACTCCAACTCTTCAACTCCTTGTTTTCCTGTTTCAATATCTTCAAATTTTTCTTTTAGAAGATTTAAAACGCTTATAGAATCCAAATTGTTGAACAGAAAATCCAGTTTGGTAATGGCATTTTCCGAAATTCCTTTCTCTTTCATTTCGGTAATTACGCCATCTTTTCCTATTTTATCCAACTTATCCAAAGCTACCGTAAAATCAATTAATTGCTCCGAAATTGCAGCATATTCTGCCAATCCCGATAAAATTTTGCGGTTATTAAGATGAATTTGGACACTAATTCCTAAATCTTTGAATGATTTCAGGTACAACTGAATCAGCTCTACCTCTTGCCAAAGGCTTGTAGAGCCTACCATGTCGGCATCGCATTGGTAGAATTCCCTAAACCTTCCTTTCTGAGGTCTGTCGGCACGCCAAACGGGCTGTATTTGGTATCTTTTGAATGGGAAATTCAGCTGTCCGTGGTTCATGGCTACAAAACGTGCAAAAGGTACAGTAAGGTCGTACCGAAGGGCTTTGTCGGATATTTGTGGGGTTAATTTTTTAGAATTTTTCTCTTGCCAGTCAGTCTCGTTTACTTTTGCGGTAAAATCTCCTGAATTTAGTATTTTAAAGATCAGGCGATCGCCTTCTTCACCGTATTTTCCGGTGAGAGTTGATAGATTTTCAAAACTGGGTGTTTCCAGTGGCTGAAATCCGAAGGTTTCAAAATTGTGTTGTAGAGTATTGATGATGAATTTTCTTCTGTACACTTCCTGTGCAGAGAAATCCCGTGTTCCTTTGGCTAAATTAGGCTTCATTGGTATGTTTAGATGAATAATAATGTAATTGACAAAATTAATGATTTTCCCTTGAATAGATGCAATTTATTCTCCATTCAGAGGTCTAAAAATGCTTAAAATGTACAGAACATTCAAAATTTTTGTTTTAACTTGCAAATACTTCTCAAAAATAAATCGTTTTCATGCAGTTTCTTCACAAGATTGTTACCGAATTACTTTCCAAATATCATGATTTATCTGTACTAAAGATAGTATTACCGGGTAAGAGACCTGTGGTTTTCATTAAAGAAATTCTTAAAGAAAAGAACTACAACGGTATTCTGCCCGAATTTTTCACAATAGAAGATTTAATTATTAAAATTGCAGATCGACAGCCGATTCAGGGAATCGCTCTCTGGTTGTTTGCGTATGATATTTACCACCAACAGTATCCGGGAGAAGATTTTAGTAGTTTTTTGAAGTGGTTTCCTACATTGTTGAAAGATTGGGATGATATGCTGAAATTCTCAGGAAGCGATACGGGCGTTTTGGAGTTTATGTTAGATGAAGAGCGGATCAAAAATTGGGGAGAAACTTTGGGCAATGAAGATAATGCCCGAACCCGAAATCTTAATTTTTGGCGAAAAATGAATATTTTTTTGCCGGTACTGAAAGTAAAACTCAAGGAAAAAAAATGGGCAACTTTGGGTATGATTCATGAGAGTGCTAAGGAAAAATTGGATCAAGAAAATTGGGCGTCATTATTGAGTAATGAGAAATATCAATGGATATTCTGTGGGTTTAATGCCTTTACACCCATCGAAGAAAATTTGGTAAAAAAACTGTTGCAGTGGGATAGAGCAGAATGCTTCTTTCAGGCTGATGAATATTATATCGAAGATCTTAGGCAAGAAGCGGGCAAGTTTCTTAGAAATTATAGAACTTGGAAAGAATTTAATGAAAATAGAGCATTCAATTGGGTAGAAAATGAGTTTTCTCAGCCCAAAAGTATAAAGGTCTACGAAGTTTCGGGGAATGTAACACAGGCTAAAGTGTTGCCCGAAATTTTCGGAAGTATGGAGGACAAAAACTTGTCTAATGTCGCTGTGGTTTTATTAGATGAAAATCTTTTACCGGCTACTCTCGATGCCATGAATTCGGTGGAGAATATCAATATTACCATGGGATTTCCGCTGAAAAATTTATCATTTAGTAATGCGATGAAAAAATTGTTTTATCTGCATAAGCAGTTAGACAAAAACGCTTCTTCCTATTACTATGCCGATGTTCTTCCTATTCTGGAAGAGTTGCCCTCAAGCGATACAGATCGAGAAATTATTAAAAATTTTATAGAAAAAATAGAACAACGAAATATTGTATACTTATCTAAAAATCTTTTGAAAGAACTGTTAAGTGAACTTACTTACTTTCAGTTGTTTACAAAGCAATCTTCTGTGGAGTTATTGGATTGTTTAATCAATTTTTGTACACAGTTAAAATTTGAGAAGATAGATGATATTCAATACGAAAATATTTCCCATTTTGAGAAGTCTTTCAAAATTTTAAAAAATCAAATAAAGCCTTATTCGTTTGAGGTATCTGTAGAAACTTTAGAAGTATTAATCAATCAATTGGTTAATTTAGAAACCATTGATTTTCAGGGTGAACCTCTTAGTGGTTTGCAGGTAATGGGGCTTTTGGAAACCCGTTTACTCAATTTCGATAATGTGATTATGCTTTCTGTAAACGAAGGAAAACTCCCTTTAGGCAACTCTCAAAATACCTATTTGCCTTTTGATGTCCGAAAAAATTTCGGTTTGAATACTTTTCTGGAGAATGATGGTATTTATGCCTATCATTTTTATCGATTAATTCAGGGAGCTAAGCATATACACCTATTGTTTAATGCATTGAGCTCGGGAGTAAATACAGGAGAGAAAAGTCGATTCATAACGCAAATGGAAATGGAAAGCCCACATACCATAGAACATATTATTATAGAAAACAGCTCCGAACCTATTATTCAAACCCCTATAAGTATTCCTAAAACCCCTAAGGTAATGGAAAGGCTTTGCGACTGGAAAGAGAGTGTTTCTGCTTCTCATCTCACTACATATCTTTATAATCCTGTCGATTTCTATTTGAATAATGTTCTTAAAACAAGAGAAACAGAAGAGATAGAAGAAGAACTTTCTCAAAGAAATTATGGAAACTTGGTGCACTATGCTTTGCAAAATTTGTACGAAGATGTCAAAGGAAAGCCTTTGTCGGTAGACGATTTGCAGAATCTGAAGCATCGGGTAGATGAAGCTCTTTTGGTAGCGGTTGAAAAACTAAATCACGACCCCGAATTTTATGAAAGCGGAATGAATTTTGTGCACAAATCTATTGCCAAAAGGGTAGTAGAGCATATGTTGGATAGTGATGTAGAATTGATAAAAGAAGGGAACTCTTTGGAAATTATAGAGTTAGAAAAAAAAGTAAATGCCGAATTTTATTTAGATGAAGGCAAAAAAGACAGAATTGTTTTCAATGGATATATTGATAGGATTGATAAACTCAACGGAACCCTTAGAATAATAGATTATAAAACTGCAAAACCTAAAAATCTTTCGGTAAAGCCTAAGGAAGAGAAATTAGATTCTTTTTTATCCAATAACGATTACAAACAGGCTTTGCAATTGAGTATTTATGCCTATGCAGTAATGTATTCAGGTGATATGGAAAATCAAGAATTGCAGTGTGGGATTTGGAGCTTTGCAGAAGCAGGAAAAGGAGTGCAAACTTTGAAAATATATGACGAATATATGTTGAATAAAAGTAATATTCAGGTGTGTATGAATGCTATAAGAACTATTATTTTGGAAATCTTAAATCCTGAAATTCCCTTTGTAGAAGAAAATAAAGTGACGGAAGAAGTATTTACAAAAGGCGAATTAAATTAAAAGGAAAGTTGAAAGTTCAATGAGCCCCTTACGGTGTTTGCTAAAATTTGTGCTTTAGGAGGGTACATCGGTATTTCCTTTGAACCGTACCCCGACAAAGAGACGTAGCGATAAAAGGACTAAACGTAACAAGTGTTTAGCCGGCTATGGGCTGGTTTCATGGATTTAAACTCTCAATCGTTATCAATGACAAAGGCAATACTTTGAGTTTCTGTGTAACACGGGCTAAGCTAAAGTTATTAAGAGTGTTGGACAATAAGAAAATACAAAGGTATGCCTATTGTAATGTTAACTGGAAAAGTTACAGCGAGAGCCATTGGTAAATAAAGTCCGGGATTGGCTTTTGGTACTGTTGTTTTCATTGCCGCTGGAACAGCTATATAGGAAGCACTTGCGGCTAGTACAGCAAACATAAATCTATTGGTAATGTCAGCAGTAACAAAGGAACTTAGTACTGCAAAAATACATCCGTTTAGTAAAGGAATAACCACCGCAAATATAATTGGGAATATGCCAAATGAAAAGAATGATTTTAGCTTTTTCCCACTGGTAATTCCCATATCTAAAAGAAAAATAGCAAGAAATCCTTTAAATAAATCATTTGTAAATGGTTTCATTCCTTCTGCTTGTTTGGCATTGGCTAAGAGACCAATTACTAAACTTCCAAGTATTAATAAAACACTACCATTGGTCAATGAATGTTTAATTACAGAGGGAATATTAATCTTTATAGATGATTTTTCTTTATTAAAAATAGAAATTAAAACTAAACCAATTATGATAGCGGGAGATTCCATTAATGCCATTATTGCTACCATGTGTCCATTAAGGCTCATTTGTTGAGTTTCTAAATAGGAGACAGCCGTCACAAAAGTAACAGCACTCACAGAACCATAAGCTGCTGCAATAGCTCCTGCATCAAATACATTCAGTTTTCTTTTAAGTATGAAAAAGGTATATATAGGTATGATTGCTGAAATAAAGACTCCAAACAACATAGAAAATCCGATTTCACTTGTAAATGCTTCATGTGACAGTTCTTGTCCGCCTTTAAATCCGATAGAGAATAATAAATAGAGAGAAATAAATTTTGATGAGTTAGGCGGTATCTCCAAATCGCTTTTTACATAAACTGCGATAATGCCTAATGCAAAGAACAATAGTGCCGGATTGGTTAGATTTTCTATAAGTAAATTAAAATTCATTTATCTTAGTATATTTAATAATTATATCATGTCACTCAACGATATATATGCTTGTTGGTAACAGAAATAGGTTTTATTATTTTAGTATTTTAAAAGGAGTTCCGAAGTCGTTTTTGTGTCTTCTGTTTTCAAAATCATCCTCAGATTTCGAAACTCTTTCATTAGGTTCTTCAGTAGTGAAAGGTTTAAATTCATTCTCGGGGGTTATTTTTTTTCAAAAGTTTTTCAATTTTAAAAATAACTTCCTTACTTTGATGGTTTTAGGAAAGCTCGAACAAACTCTATTTTTCTCGTGTGAATATCCATTTTAAGTATTTTGTTAATTATCCAAAAGTATAAAAATATTTTAATTTTCAAATATTTTATCTTTCGAACTCCCGCTTTGGTAGGATTTTGGTTAACGGTAAATAAAGTAGATATTGTTTAATCTTTGTATCTTGGGTATATAACCGTATAATTTGATTGCCAAATCTTCTTTTTACAGTCCCAATATTATTTTAGCAATGCTAAAATAAATAAGTACTCCAAGAATATCGTTGGAAGTTGTAATAAACGGACCCGTAGCAATTGCAGGATCTATTTTGTTTTTGTTTAAGAAGATAGGAACAATAGTTCCCACCATGGCTGCCACTACAATTACAGCCAAAAGAGAAATAGAAATAGTGATGGATACCACCATATCGTGGCGGTTGATAAGAAGATTGAAGCCTAAAATAATCAAAGCCAAAATCAATCCCGAAGCAGCAGCAACTCCTACCTCTTTCAACAAAGTTTTGAAGGTGTCTTTGCTCAGGGTATTGTTGGCTAAACCCTGTACAATAATTGCAGATGCCTGTACGCCGATGTTTCCTGCCGTTGCTGCAATAAGCGGTACAAAAAACATGAGAGCAGGTACATCGTGCATGGCGTTTTGATTGCCTTGTAGCACTTTGGAGCCTACCAATCCGCCTATCATACCTATAAAAAGCCAAGGCAGTCTTGCTTTGGTCATATGAAAAATACTGTCCGAAGTATCTACATCTTTAGAAATCCCGGAAGCCATCTGGTAATCTTTATCAGCTTCTTCTTTAATGAAGTCCATTACGTCATCTACCGTAATTCTTCCTACCAATTTTCCCAAAGCATCTACTACGGGAACTTCAAACAAATCGTATTTCTGAATGAAGTGGGCTACTTCTTCTGCCGGCTGGCTATCTTTTACAGATCGGATTTTGGCATTGTATACATCGGCAATTCGAGTAGAAGAAGTGGTGGTTAGTAATTTTTTAAGGCTTAAAGTTCCCAGCAATTTATCGTTGTCGTCTACTACGTAGATAGAATAAACCTCTTCCAATTCTCCGGCAAGTTTTCGCATTTCTTTTACAGCTGAGATAATGGAAAGATTGTGATTTACTTTTACCAATTCTGTTGCCATTAAACCGCCTGCAACATCTTCATCATAACGCAACAAGTCAATAATGCTTTGGGCGTGCTCCTCATCATCAATATGTTGAATAATTTCAGATTGTTGGTGTTCAGGTAACTCAGCGATGATGTCTGCTGCATCATCTGAATCAATTTCTCCAATAATTTCTTCTGCGATTTCTTTGGTAGAAAAGTTTTTCAGAAAGTTTTTTCGCAAATCTTCATCTACATACAAGAGCATTTCTGCCGAAACCTCATTGTCCATGAGTTCGTACAAGAAAACTTGTTCACTTTCTTCCAGCGACTCAAAAAAATGGGCAATATCTACCGCTTCCATTTCGGAGATCGTTTCCGAGATGGCTTTAGAATTCCTTTCTGAAATGAGGAATTTTAAAGTATCATATATGTTTTTTTGTTCAGTCAATGGCAGCTATTTTCTTAAATTTTATCTGGAATTTTGGATAGGCAAAGGTAAGGATTTATCGGCACAAAGCCATTCGTGAAAATATTAAATTTACTTTATTTTTATAATTGATATTGTTGTAGTTTTGATGAATCTTTTAACTCATATACCAATGGCAACAAGACACGACCGAATTATAAAGTTGGAAAAGACAGCCGAAATAATTATCTCATGGATAGGTTCTACCT
>JAGOJI010000091.1 GCA_017995195.1 Cloacibacterium sp. | reverse complement strand
AAATGTGTGAAATAAGCCTTGTGGTGGTAGTTTTGCCATTAGTCCCTGTGATTGCAATAATGGGTATTCGGCATTCTTTACCCGGAGGATACAGCATATCCACCACCGGCGAAGCTACATTTCTTGGGAGTCCTTCGGTGGGTGAAAGGTGCATTCTGAAACCCGGTGCAGCATTGACTTCCAAAATTGCTCCACCACTTATCTTGAGGGGTTGTGTAAGATTTTCTGCCATAATATCGATACCACAAACGTCCAAACCAATGATTCGGGAAATACGCTCTGCCATCATAATATTGTCGGGGTGCACCATATCGGTTACATCTATGGACGTTCCTCCTGTGCTTAAGTTAGCCGTAGATTTTAGGTAAACAATCTCGTCTTTAGCAGGTACGGTTTCCAGAGTATACTGGTATTTGGTAAGCAGCTCTCGGGTATCTTTATCTACTTCTATCTCAGTCAAAACATTTTCGTGTCCGTAGCCTCTTCTCGGGTTTTTATTTTCTTCGTCTATTAATTCTTGTATGGTTGATGCCCCATCTCCTATCACATGGGCAGGAACTCTTCTGGCGGCAGCTACCATTTTATGATTAATCACCAAAACTCTAAAATCGAATCCGGTAATAAATCTTTCTACAATTACTTTTCTGGAATATTGTTTGGCATACTCCAAACCGATTTTAGCTGCTTCCCAAGTTGTTACGTTAATAGAAGAACCCTTTCCGTGATTTCCATCTAAAGGCTTGATAACCAAAGGATAACCTATTTTCTTCACGATTCTTTCCAAATCTTCTTCATCGTATGCTAAATCTCCTGAAGGAACGGGAATCGCAGCGTCTTCCAACATTTGCTTGGTGCGTTCTTTGTCGCAGGCAATATCTACGGCAATACTGCTTGTATTTCCGGTAATGGTTGCCTGAAATCTTTTTTGATTGATTCCATATCCCAATTGCACCAAAGACTGCTTGTTTAGCCGAATCCAAGGAATATTTCGGGCAACAGCTTCATCTACAATACTTCCCGTAGAAGGACCCAAACGCTCTCTTTCTCTCAGTTGTTTCAACCTGTGAATGCAGGCTTCAATATCGTAATCTGTGCCGTCTATCAATGCTTGTGCAATGGCTACAGACTGCTCTGCCGCATAAATACCACAGCTCTCTTCGAGATAGGTAAAAACCACATTATATACTCCCGGTGTTTTAGTGACCCTTGTTCTTCCAAAGCCTGTATCCATTCCCGCAAGCGTTTGAATTTCGAGGGCGATATGCTCTATTACGTGCCCCATCCAAGTGCCATCTTCTACTCTTTTGAAAAAACCTCCGGGAACTCCTTCGGAGCAACGATGCTCGTACATGGAGGGAATCAACTGTTCTATTCGCTCTCTAAATCCGGGTATTTTATTGGTAGGGAGTTCTTCTAATTCTTCTAAATCCAATCTCATTTGGATTAATTTTTTTCTTCTAATGCTCCAGATATTTGGACCACGAAGAGCTTGTATTTTTTCGATTTTCATAATGATAGTTTTTAATGATAATTAGTAGAAGAAAACCAATTTTAAAATTAAATAGTTTAGATTATTGCATAAATATGAAAATTTTATAACAAATAAAATAATTTTTTCTATTTATTTAAAAAAATAATTTCTTACATGAGATAGGGCTACTCCCGACATAGGCGTTTCTTTAATACCTAAAAAATAAAGATTTAAACCTAAACTCATCAATCCTAATGAAACCTATTGTGTCTAAAATACCCAAAACCTTCAAAGTTTTGGAAGTTTTTATGGTTTAATAGTCGCTATATCAACTGATGAATAAATTATAAAATATATTCAATTTTGATTAATTTTATATATTTGCATTCATGAAAAATCCTGTCGGTAAACTCGTTATTATTGGTGGAGCTGTAAACAAAGGGAGCTTTACAGAAACCGATTTTGATAACAATGTAGAGAAAAATCTCAATTTTTTTGAGAAAGGAATCTTAAGAAAAATCATCAATGAAAGTAAGCACAAAGAAGATTCTGTAATAGAAATTATCCCAACTGCCTCACAGATTCCACAAATTGTAGGCCCGGAATACAAAAAAGCATTTGAATTTCTGGGAGCCAAGAATGTTAATATCTTGGAGATAAACAATCGAGAACAGGCCAATAGCGACGCGACTTTCGAAAGAATAAAAAACTGTGATGTTGTTATGTTTACAGGCGGAGACCAGCTTCGTTTGACTTCTATTTTGGGAGGAACCCGCTTGCATGATTTAATTTTAGAAAAATACCAAAACGAAGAGTTTCTCTACGCAGGAACTTCTGCAGGTGCTGCTGCGGCTTCGGAAAATATGATTTATCAAGGAACCAGTAGCGAGGCCCTACTAAAAGGAGAGATTAAGACCACGCAGGGTTTAGGCTTTATGGAAAGTGTAATGATTGACACCCACTTTGTACAGCGAGGAAGAATTGGAAGATTATTCCAAGCGGTGGTAAACAATCCCAGAACTTTAGGCATCGGCTTGGGCGAGGATACCGGTTTGTACATTTATCAGGATTGTATGACGGCAGTAGGCTCCGGATTGGTCATCTTGGTAGACGGACGGTTTATAAAAGACACCAACCTTACCAACATTAAATTAGGAGAACCTATTTCTATAGAAAACCTCGTAGTTCATGTAATGTCTATGAACGACCAGTACAACTTAGCTACCAAGGAATTAACGATTGATAAATCCCACTATTCGCCTATTTTACAGGAAGATAAATGGTAATGTGGCTATGAGATAATTTGGGAATGAGGTAATCTTTCAATTCTTCAATCTTTTAATCTTTCAACTTTATAACATGAAACTCATCATCCACGGCGGTTTTTTTTCAGAAAGCGATCAAAGCCAAGAGGTAAAACTGGCAAAACAAAATTCACTAAAAGAAATCGCTCAAAAGTCTTTTGAATTTCTAAAGACTCATTCGGCATTGGATACGGTTGCATACGCCGTTTCGTTGTTGGAAGATGATGCGTTGTACAACGCCGGAATTGGTTCCCAAATCCAAAGCGATGGAGTAATTCGAATGAGTGCCGCAATAATGGATGGAGAGACGCAGAAAATGAGCGGAGTCATCAATATCGAAAATGTAAAAAATCCTGTTTTCGTAGCCAAACATTTGATGGCGGTAGACGATAGAGTTTTAGGCGGCGAAGGAGCTAAAAAATACGCTTCTGAAAACGGTTTTGAAGATTTCTCTACAGAAATTCCTCAGCGAAGAAAAGAATACGAAGCCAAACGAGCCAATGGCGGCAAAGGAACCGTAGGTTGCGTAGCTTTAGATAAAGACGGAAAATTGGCGGTAGCTACTTCTACCGGAGGAAAAGGGTTTGAAATTCCGGGGCGAATTTCGGATAGTGCTACAGTAGCAGGCAATTTTGCCAATGAATTCTGTGCCGTAAGCTGCACAGGCGTGGGCGAAGATATTGTAAGCAATGCCACAGCAGCCAAGATTGTAACCCGTGTAACCGATGGATTTTCTCTGTCAGAGGCTTTTGCTAAAACCTTTGCCGAACTCAATAAAATTGATGGTTTTGCAGGAGCAATCGCTATTGATAAAAACGGAAATATGCATCACCAAGACTCTTATCCCACTATGGTTTTTGCCAGTTTCGATGGGGAAAAATTTGATGTTTTCGGGTAAACTCAGCTCAAACTTTTTACTTATTTTTATTTCAAAATTCCTATTTTTATCAAAATTTTGATATGAAAAAACTACTCTTTCTCTCGCTTTTCATGTTTTCAATCTTTTCCTTTTCTCAACAAAAAGAAATTCTGAAAAATTTATCGGACTCTCAAACAGCTTGGAACAATGGAGATTTAGAGAAATTTATGGAAGGATATTGGAAAGATGATCGCTTAGTATTTATCGGAAAAAGCGGAAAAACTTACGGATGGCAAAAAACACTCGACAATTACAAAAAATCTTATCCCAACAAAGAAAAAATGGGCACTCTCTCTTTTGGCGATATTGAAGTACAGGTAATTAACAAAGAATTCGCTTTTGTAACAGGTTTATGGAAACTTACCCGAATCTCTGATGAATTAAAAGGCTACTACTCCTTACTTTTCAGAAAAATCAAGGGAAAATGGTTGATTGTAGCGGACCACTCAAGCTAATTTGGGAATGGGAATGTGACAGTGTGGGAATTTAATGTATGATTAAAAATTCAACATACTTTAAAAACATTACATCATAGCTTATTTCATTTTCCCACTATTTAATTAACTTGAATTCGGGATAAGTAAATTTATAAGTTATGAAAATAAACACTTTATTTTTTTTCATCGCAAAGCCAAACAAATACATCTGTCCTAAATATATGAAAATCAATTCAATAAATATCTTTGTTTGCCGTTGCGATTAAATATCTTATTCCGAGCTCAGGTTAATTACCTAATCCCCCAATTATCACATTGCCTCATCACAGTCTTGATCTTTTAAAAAAGGAAATTTTTCACGGTAGAGATTTAATTCTTCTAAGTTCCATACCGAGGTTACAATACTTTCTTTAACCTCCGAAATTTCTCTTCCATCTGCAAAAAAACTGTACGAACTTTCAGGGTAATTCAAATTATTTCCATCTGTCCCGATTCGGTTTACCCCAAAAACAAAACATTGATTTTCAATGGCTCTTGCTTTCAACAAAGTTTTCCAAGCCTCAATTCTTGTTTCCGGCCAATTAGCCACGAAAAAAACTGCATCATAATCGCCTTTATTTCTCATAAAAACCGGAAAACGCAAGTCATAACAGGTTTGCAACAATACCCGAAAACCTTTGCAGTGAACAATGACTCTTTCGTTTCCTTTGGTGTAGATTTTATCTTCGCCGCTGTAGGAAAACAAGTGTCTTTTATCGTATTGTTCATGCGTTCCGTTGGGTAAAACAAAATAAAAACGATTGAAAAACTTCCCGTGTTCTTTTACCGAAATACTTCCGCCAATGGCTGCATTTTTCTCTTTTGCTAAGGCTTTCATCCATTGCAAAGTTTCTTCATTAGGGTCAGCAATTTCCTCGGCGTCCATACAAAAGCCTGTGGTAAACATTTCGGGAAGCAAAAAAACATCGGCTTCTTGGTTTTTCAGTAAATCCACAATGAGCTGTTTGTTTGCTGTAATATTTTTCCAAATAATATTTTGGTTTAATCCGATGATTTTCATATCAGTTCGAATGATTTAGGTTTCAAATATGGTCTAAAATTAAACCTTTTTCCCTTTGTATTATACTATTTTTTAGATTTACACGTTCTAACATCAAAATTTTAATTAAAAATGAAGAAACTTATTTTAGTACTTTCTGTATTTTTCTTAGGGCAAACAAGTTTTGCCCAAACTGCCTGGAGCGGACAGGGCGACAACAAGCTACAAGTCGGGTTTAATGCTTATGGAAGTGGAACAGGACTTAAAGCAACTTATGATTTTGGAGTCCATGAGATGATTTCGGTGGGTGTTGGTGGAGATTTTTATTTTAAAGATAACAAGGATTCTTCCAATTTCTTCCTATATGGTAGAGGAAATGTACATTTGAACAAAATCTTAGATCTGCCTGCTGAGTTGGATTTATATCCCGGTTTGAGTCTCGGTATTTTGGGAAATACTTTCGGTTGGGGTATACATGCGGGAGCCAGATATTTTTTTACTCCTAAATTTGGTGCTTTTTTGGAGCTTGGGAACAGAGGAGGAATAGGAGTTTCCATCAATTTATAAAAAAATCGCCTCAATTTACTTGGCATTGCATAATATTTCCTATTTTTGACTACTAACATTAAATTATATTTTTATAGAAAAATTTATTAAAAACGCTAATCTGCACAGCGGCATTGGTTTGGGGAACAACGGAAGTAAATGCTCAGTCTTACAAAACAGGAGCAGGTATTTTGGTAGATGCCGGAGACGGAACCACATTTGTAGGACCTCATGTAAAACACTTTTTCAGCACCCATAACGCACTGGAAGGAAGTGTATTGTTTGGTGGAGGAGCAACTGCAGTTCAGGCTTTATATCAATACAACAAGGCAATTCCCGGTGCAAAAGGTTTGGCTTGGTATGTTGGTATGGGACCTGCCGTAATTTTTGGAAACAACACCACTGTGTTCTCTATTGTACCTGTGGTAGGTTTGGATTTAAAAATTACAGGAGCTCCTCTTGATCTATTCTTCGACTGGAGACCCAGAGCTGTATTTAATAGTAACAATTCCGATTTCCTTGCCGGAAGGTTTGGCATAGGGGCGAGATTTACATTCTAAAAAAAACAATAATTCTAACTTACAAGAAAGGTTCTGATTATTTTTCAGAACCTTTTTTATGGCATAAATTTGGTTGGTTTTATTACCTTTGCAACCTTAACAAAAATTATTGAATGGAATTAGCAACACAGATATTTCAGTTTATATTAAGTATATCCATTTTAGTGATTCTACACGAGTTAGGACACTTTTTACCTGCCAAATATTTCAAAACTAAAGTAGAAAAGTTCTATTTGTTTTTTGATCCTTGGTTTTCATTAGCCAAGAAAAAAGTTGGCGAAACCGAATACGGAATTGGCTGGCTTCCACTTGGAGGCTATGTGAAAATTGCAGGAATGGTAGACGAAAGTATGGATACCGAACAGCTCAAAAAACCGGCACAGCCTTGGGAATTTAGAAGCAAGCCGGCATGGCAACGACTCATCATCATGCTGGGCGGTGTGATTGTTAATTTTTTCTTAGCATGGTTGATTTACTCTTGTCTTTCTTTTTTTAATGGAGAAACTTATCACGATAACAGCAAATTTGAACATGGTATTGCCGTAAGTCCGGAAGCCGAAAAAATGGGGTTAAAATCAGGCGATAAAATCCTAAAAATAGATGGAAAACCTGCGGAAAGACTGGAAACATCTTTGATGAATATGCTTTTTAGTAACAATATCACCGTACTCCGCGATGGCAAAGAAGTTACTTTTGACACTCAACCGGAAGGAGTAGCGGAGGTACTGAAAACAAATGGTGCCAAAGCTTATGCTTCAGTACGCTTTCCTGTAGTAATTGATAGCCTTATAGAGGGTTCTGCCAAGAATGCAGGCTTACAAAAAGGAGATAGAATTGTAGGAATTAACGGAAAAACAACTCTATTTTTCGATGAATTTGCATCTGAACTCAATGCATATAAAAACCAGAACATTACGGTAAATTATATAAGAAATAATCAGCCTCAAAAGGTTGATTTGGTGGTAAGCAATGAGGCTAAATTAGGTTTTATGCCTGATAATAATGTAATTATAAAGGAACTTAGTAAAGCAAGAACCACCAAGGAATATAGTTTTATAGAAGCCATTCCAAGAGGTTTTACAAGAACTATTGATGCCTTGGTAACACAAGTAAAGCAATTCAAAATTATATTCAACAGCAAAACAGAGGGTTACAAAAAAGTTTCCGGACCTATAGGAATTGTAAAAATGATGCCTACCGAGTTCGATTGGGTTACCTTTTGGAGCTTTACGGCAATGTTTTCTGTTTGGCTGGCATTTCTTAATCTTTTACCTATTCCCGGATTAGACGGTGGACATGTGGTTTTTACTCTTTGGGAAATGATTACCGGTAAACCTGTACCACAAAAGGTTTTGGAAAACGCCCAAATGATTGGTGTGATTTTCTTAATGGGGCTTATGGTTCTTATCTTTGGAAATGATATCTACAAAGCTATTGTTGGGAAATTTTAAAATAAATTAATTGAAAATTAATCAATAGCGTCCTAAATAAAAAAATAAGAAGGAATTAAAGTAACTCAAAGTATCTTTGAGGTTGTACAACAAAAAAACCTTCTTATGGATTCAAAATTAACATTATTTTCCCAAATCATTTCA
>JAGOJI010000090.1 GCA_017995195.1 Cloacibacterium sp. | reverse complement strand
AAGCCTTTGGAAAATTACATCCATCAATTCTTTAATTAACCTCAGCTCGAAACAAGAAAGAGTTATAAGGTCGCATTATTCTTTTGAAAGTAGTTGGGTCGAGGTAAAAAAACAGTTCATTTTTTTGTTTGGCTTTATGCTTTTTAAAGTACTTATTTTTCAGTTATTTAAAATTTCATTAACCCGAAAGTTAATTAGAATTCGGAAAATAAAAAAATACCCTCCAATTTTGGAAGGTATTTTTTTATTATGAATGAATAAATTCTTATAAAGACGCAGAATGAACCAACAAATCGGTTAGTTTGTTAGAATATCCTGTTTCATTGTCATACCAAGAAACTAATTTTACAAAATTAGGCGACAACATGATACCTGCTCCTTTGTCGAAAATAGAAGTTCTCTTGTCTCCTATAAAATCCTGAGAAACCACTAAATCTTCGGTATAGCCCAAAATTCCTTTTAGCTCTCCTTCTGAAGCTGCCTTGATAGCCGCTGAAATCTCATCGTAAGAAGTGGATTTTTCCAATCTCACAGTAAGGTCAACCACCGAAACGTTGGCAGTAGGCACTCTGAAAGACATACCCGTAAGTTTACCATTGAGCGAAGGAATTACCTTGCCTACTGCTTTTGCAGCACCTGTAGAAGAAGGAATAATGTTGAGTAATGCCGAACGACCACCTCTCCAATCTTTTACCGAAGGACCGTCAACAGTTCTTTGGGTAGCTGTAGTGGCGTGTACGGTTGTCATCAAACCTTCTACAATACCAAAATTATCATGAACCACTTTAGCCAAAGGTGCTAAACAGTTGGTGGTACAAGAAGCGTTTGAAAATATAGATTGATTGGCAGTTAATTCTTTGTGATTCACCCCCATTACAAACATTGGAGTATCATCTTTGGAAGGAGCAGATAAAACTACCTTTTTAGCTCCTGCATTGATGTGTGCTTGTGCAGTATCTTTAGACAAGAACAAACCTGTAGATTCTACAATATAATCAGCACTTACCTCGTTCCATTTTAGGTTGTTAGGATCTCTCTCAGAGGTTACTCTTATTTTTTTTCCATTAACGATGAGATCGTTTCCTTCAACAGAAACTTCACCGGGAAATCTACCGTGAACCGAGTCGTACTTTAGCATATACGCCATGTATTCGGCATTTACAAGGTCGTTGATTCCTACCACCTCAATGTTGTCTCTTTCAACCATTGCATTGAACACAAGACTACCGATTCTACCAAAACCGTTGATTCCTACTTTAATTTTTGACATGATATTATAATGATTTAAATTTTTTTGCAAAAAATTATAGTCCAAAAACCAAAAAAGGATTTTGTGCTGTGCAAATTTACAAAAAAATACTATAAATTTTAAATATGTTTTAAATCATAAATTTCGTTTTCTGTATATGGAATAGAAACTATATTTTTTTACCACATAACCAAAATTTGAACTCATTGAGTTTTAACAAAAATATTAAAAAAAAGATAATTTTAAACAATACTGATAGTCATCATTTTACATAATTAACTTAAGAGAATTGCAGATTAACAAAAATAAATTCCGTATTTTTATCGAATATTTTTTAAGAAATAAAACACTCTGATAAATAGTAATTTAATTACAAAAATAGGACGATGAGTCTTCCTTATAATCTTTAAAAACAATAAAAATAGACAGATGAAATATACCTATTATGGAGTTATTGCCCTTCTGGCATTTTCGGCATGTAGAGCACCGCTGAATATTGCTCAAGTTCAGCCTCAGAAAAACACCAAAATAACCCAAGAAATTCCGGAGAAAAAAGAATTTACAAGTTTCATTACGCCATACAAAAAACAAATGGACGAGCGAATGAACTCCAAAATATCACACACAACGGTAGATTTAAATAAAAACGGAGACAATAGCACTTTAGGAAATCTATTAGCCGATTTCACTTATGACGAGGCTAATATTTGGGCAAAAAACAACCACCTGAATCAGATAGATTGTGCCGTCATCAATATCGGAGGAATCCGTTCTACCATAGGTGTTGGAGATATTTTATTGAGACATGTTTTTGAAGTTATGCCTTTCGAAAATGAAATTGTTATCATAAAAATGAAGGGTAAAGACATGGCAGATTTATTCGATTTTTATTTAAAAACTCAAAAAAACAATCCCGTTTCTCGGTTGTATATTGAGACAGAAGGAGGAATACTGAAAAATGCTTTAATACAAGGAAAACCTTTGGACACCAACCGAGATTATCTCATTGCCACTTCAGACTTTTTGGCTTTGGGAGGAGACGACATGAAATTTTTTGCAAAAGGCGAAATGATTTCTACCGGAATAAAAATGAGAGATTCTTTCATAGAAAGTTTCAAGAAAAATTCCGAAATAAAAGCAAACAAAGATATTAGGTTGAACTTTATAGGTAAAAAGAACTAATGAACAGAAAATCATTTTTAAAGACACTCGGCGGCGGAACCTTAGCCCTATCGCTAACTCCCGATTTTATTTTTGCCAATTCACTAAAAATTGTAGATGAAAACTCCCCTTATCGGCTTACAGTATTGCATACCAACGACCAACACAGCCGCATAGAACCCTTTGATGCAAGCAATGCACGAAACCCCAATCAGGGTGGTGTTGCAAGAAGAGCATCGCTAATTGAACAAATCAGGAGTAAGGAAAAAAATGTTCTTTTGCTGGATTCGGGCGATATTTTTCAGGGAACACCGTATTTCAATATGTTTGGTGGCGAGCTAGAACTCAAACTGATGTCTATGATGGGATACGATGCCGGAACTATGGGAAACCATGATTTCGACAATGGTTTAGATGGATTTCTTAAAGTACTGCCCAATGCTCAATTTCCGTTCATTTGTTCCAACTACGATTTCAAAAATACCATTCTCGATGGGAAAACCCATCCTTTTAAAATATTCAAAAAAGGAGGAATAAAAGTGGGTATTTTCGGTTTAGGAATCAATTTAGACGGTTTGGTAGGTAAGAAACAGTACCAAGAAACCCAATACATCAACCCTGTAGATGTAGCCCAACATTATTCAAATTATTTGAAAAAAGACAAAAAATGTGATTTGGTGATTTGCCTTTCGCACCTCGGCTACGAATATAAAAACGAAGAAAATCTTATTTCCGACAGAAAATTGGTGGCACAAACCGAAAACATTGATTTAATTTTGGGAGGACATACCCATACCTTCTTGCCGGAGCCACAATCAGTGCAAAACAGGCAAGGGAAAAATGTATTGATTAATCAGGTAGGTTTTGCCGGTTTGCTATTAGGAAGAATCGATTTTTATTTTGATAAAAACAAGAATATCAAAAATATTGCATGGAGTAATCAAGTTATTGATGAACGAATCTTAGTTTAATTCTAATGAAAAAACTAATCCTTTCAATTCTTATCACCACATTTACCCATGCTACAGCCCAGCAAAACGGGAGGTGGTACGATTTGTTTTCTTACCATAATATTGTAACAATTAGGGAAAACAATTCGGAACTTATTGCAGCCACCGAAAACGGTATTTTCTACTACAATACCGTTTCGGGCGAAATGCGTAAATTATCTAAAGCCAATGGGCTTCATGAAGTTAAAATTACCGCTTTCGACTATAACCCTGCTACCAAAATTGCTCTTGTAGGTTACAAAAACGGAACTCTTGATGTCATAACCCCCGAAGGAATCACTTATATTGTAGATATTCCTTTGGCTCAGAGCTATACGGGAGACAAAAAAATCAATCATATCTCTATTACAGGCAATTTGGCGGTTATTTCTGTCGGATATGGGGTTTCTATTTTCGATCTTACGAAAAAAGAATTCGGAGATTCTTGTTTTTTCGTCACCAATGGTGTTTTTGAATCTTCACGAGAAGCGACTATTAAAGACAACAATGTATTGAGTATTACGAATAATGGACTAAAATCTCACACAATGGATACTGGTTTTCCTATTTACAGCTCTTGGAACAATGTACAAGGAACGTCAGGAATCTATTCCAATATTGCCAATGGAGCCACGTTGGCTTTTTCGGATCAAAATAGTGTTTATTTCGGGACAGCTATAGGCTCTTGGAACCGCATCGCTCAAAATTTTACCAATATAAAAGATGTAGCGGTAAGCAGCCAAAATATAATTGTTGCTCACCAAAATACAGTATCCGTTTTTGATTTGAACGGAGTATTTCTACAATCATTAGTAGCTCCGGAAGAGGTAAACACGGGCTACTTCATCAACAATAAAATATTTGCGGGAACAACACACTCAGGAATTTTGGATTCGAATGCACAATCCATTAAACCAGATGGCCCTTACTCCAACACTTCCTACCGAATATCGCTACTGAACGATGAAATCTGGATTTCATCGGGCGGTTGGAACGAAAACAACGATCCTATTTACAGAGGTTTGGGCTATTATCATTTCAATGGAACGCAGTGGCAATACCCTGATTTATTCAAAACCAATCCGTATAGTTATAATGTTTTCGATGTGGTTCCTCATCCTCAAAAACCTTCTGAGGTTTATTTTTCAAACTTCGTTTCGTATAGCCCTATGAAAGGGATTTATAAAATGGAAAACAACAGTTTTGTGAAGAAGTATTCCTTAGATAATACTGATTGGTATTACCGATCGTCGGGTTTAGTGTTTGATGAGAACAATACTTTGTTCAATACAATTACCCATGTGGGAACACCTCCGGGTGGTGCAGATTCATTGGGATTCTATAGCCTAAACACCTCAAATGATGCTCTAAGCACAACGGTAATTAAAGATGTAGGAGCAATAGCCGGAAAACCTGTGGTTAAAAACAAAACCTTGTGGCTTCCTTCTTACAGAGAACACGGTGGTGTGGTTGCTTTTAATTATAATACCAAAACTTCGGTTTACCTTAATATGGGAAATGGCTTGCCTACCAACGATGTAAAATCACTGGCAATTGATAATTCAGATGATTTATGGATAGGCACTTCAAAAGGACTTCGTATTTTGAATAATGCCAACGCCGCAGATGCCAATTCTAAAGTAACCCCCATCATCATTACTCAGTCCGGTATTGCAGAGGAGTTATTCAAAGATGCAACCATCAATCAAATCGCTGTAGACTCCGGAAATCAAAAATGGGTATCGGTAGAAAAAGGAGGTGTCTTTTACCTCAGTTCCAGTGGCGATAAAACCTATAATCATTTTAATAAAGGAAATTCTCCTATTCCCAACGATTCGGTTACAGATATTGCCATAGACCACAAAACAGGTAAGGTTTATTTTGTAACTGCAGACGGTGTAGTAGTTTATCAGGGAGATATTGCCAATATTTCTTCTAATTTTGGTAACGTATTAGTATATCCCAATCCTGTAGTCTATTCCCACTACAAAGGAAATGTGAAAATAAGAGGTTTGGCAGAAAAAACCAACATCAGAATTACCGATTCGGCAGGGAATTTGGTACACCAAGCAGTAGCAAGAGGTGGTTTTTATGAGTGGGATCTTAACAACTCCAATGGAGCCAGAGTGGCATCGGGCATTTATTTTGTACTAATGACCAACCAAGACGCTACCGATAAAGCAACTGTCAAAATAGCAGTAGTTAACTAAATGACAAAACAGACCGGTTTCTTATTGTCTTACATAAAATATGGTGATTACGACGCCATACTCCATTGTTTCACCAAAGAAAATGGATTTCAGAGTTTTTTTGCCCGAGGAATTTATTCGGCTAAAAACAAAAAGAAAGCCTACCTATCTGCAATGAATGAGCTTGCACTTACCCTTTCTGCTCAGAGCAAATACTCATCTATACCCAATATTAGCCATATAGAAGCTGTGGGACATTCGGAAGTTTATAATGATGTAAAATCTACGTCTGTGATGTTTTTTGCGGCGGATTTTCTTCATCAAATCCTAAAAAACGAAACAAAACAAGAGGTTTTATATACTGAAATACAAAAATTCATTAGAGAAGTAGAACATTGTAATTATCAGGCTCATCTGTTTTTTTTAATTAACCTTATCAAGGTTCAAGGCTTGGCTCCTCTTTTGGGAGAAGGGCAATATTTGGATCCACAATCGGGGAACTTTACAGCAATTCAAACCCATCATATCTTCAGCAAAGAGATTTCCACAATATGGAAGGTTCTACTGGCTGAAGAAATATCCTATCAACCTAAAATAAGTAAGGAGCATCAAAGTGTTTTTTTGGATTCTGTTCTTGTTTATTATCACTGTCATTTCCCCAATTTCAAGACGCCACAATCTTTGGATATTTTAACTCAAATTTTTCAATAAAAAAAGACAAGATTCGCATCTTGTCTTTTATATGTTAATTACATTATACAATTAATTACCTACAGTAGCTCTGCTTTGCTTGTTGTAAATCTGGAAATTAAAAACCAAACTTCTGTCTTTAAGACTATACCCGGTATAATTATAATGAGCATCTCTAGCAAAAACCGCTCTGGAAGGTACAATAATAACCCCCTGAAGATTATAGTTTTCATCATCGTTAAGGCTGTAGCTTTGAAACATTTTAATAGCTTCCTGAAAACCTTCTATCTCATAAAAAGATCGAGTATAACTGGTATTATTGGCAGTATTGTAATTTTTAATCGCTGAATCTTTTACATAGTAATATGCAGGATCAAATTCCAAATAACCTGTGGCTATCGTATTTCTAAAAGCATATCCCGAAGTAAATTTTATAGTTCCTGCATCATTTTTAGTTGCTACATAAGACATGGTATTGTGCATGAGTTTCAAAGCGTCATCAGTCGCCAGCGTTCCTCCGCTGGTAGGTTGAGCATTGGCTCTTACAATATAAGTAACACCCGACCCCAGAGTAACAGGATTCATTGCCGATAGTTTGGTATAGCCATCATCACTCGTATCTGTACTGCTGAACGCTTTTATATTGCCCCTTGCATCAAGATAATTATCTTCTAAAAATTGCTTAATGGCGGCATCGTCATACGTATTTTGGGTTTCTATACTTACCTCTGTGGCTGTAGTAGTGGCGTCGTCTTTTCTACAAGAGGCCATCACTAAAGATATTATGGTAAGAGATACTAATATTCTTTTTGTCATCATATTTATTTTTTTGAAAGACTTTTCTGTCTCTCGATTTTCATTTTGATTTTATTTAATTAAATTGCTCAATCTTTCGATTCTGTGCAAAAGTAAAAATAAAATATGAGAATAGATAAATTTTTATGGAGTGTCCGCTTTTTTAAAACAAGAAATATTGCCGCCGAAGAAATTAAAAAAAACAGAGTTTCTATTGGGGAAAATACGGTAAAATCCTCAAAAGAAGTGAGGGAAGGCGACATTATTAAAATAAGAAAAAACCAAATCGATTACAAAATAAAAGTCCTCCAGATTCCTAAAAGTAGAATAGGAGCCAAACTGGTTCCACTACATGTTGTGGATATGACAGATAAAGAACAGTACGAAATCCTAAAACTAAGAAAACTATCACAAGACTACTACCGTATGAAGGGAGAAGGAAGACCTACCAAAAAAGACCGCCGTGAGATGGATGATTTCATGACGGTAGATGGAGAAAATACAATGATGGACGATGAAGAATGGGATCTCTTTTTCACCCAAAACTCCGAAAAAGACGATTCTGAATAAGGTTAAGAGATTAAGAAGTTAATAACGTTTAACTTAAAAAAATAACCTAAACTTATCCATTTCTTTATTGTGTTATTTCCTTAGTTGTTTATATTTTTTTCAGGGCATTGTGGTAAAAAATGGTGCTTTTTTTTAAATTATCGGTACACTTTATGGCTAAGAAAACCTTGCAGTTGGCTACTTTTTGTAAATTTCAAAAAAGGGATAATGAAACCTCTTTCAATATGATT
>JAGOJI010000024.1 GCA_017995195.1 Cloacibacterium sp. | reverse complement strand
GTAGAAACCATCACAAAGCGGTTTACCTTGTATTTAGACGAAAGTTCCGCCACATTTTTTGTTCCCAAAATATTAACCCTCACACCTTCGTGTGGATTTTCTTCAATAATGGGTACATGCTTATAAGCTGCCGCATGGTACACCATCGAAAATTGATACTTCTCGAAAATCTGTTCCAATCTTCTTCGGTTAGAAACATCTGCCAAAATAAATTCGTAGTCTACGTGAGGAAAAGCCTCTCTGAGTTCTAAACTAATCCCATGCAGAGGAGTTTCTCCCTGATCCAACACGACTACTTTGGAGGGTTCGAACTGAGAAACCAATCTTACAATTTCGCTACCAATAGAGCCTGCTCCACCTGTTACCAATACCGATTTACCAAAATGCCTTTTCTTTACCTCATCATTCTCAATCTTAATGGGTTTTCTGTTGAGTAAATCTTCTATTTTTAAATTCTTAATAGAGTTTTCGGCATCTTCTTCATTTAGTTTTTCAACACTGGGAGCATGGAATATTTTTATATCTTTTTCAATGAGCAAGTTAACCCATTCGTTCAGTTCTTCTTTTGATAAGATTTCCTTTATTACCAAAACACCATCAACATTTAGATCCTCTTTAGTTTTATGAATCAATGTATTCTGAGTATGGATTTTTCTACCCAACAGACGTGCTTTCCCCGAATCGTGTCTTTTCGTTAAAAAACCAACAACTTCGTAAGGAATATTAGGATTAGAAATAATAGCTTTAGCAGTGGCTACAGATTGATCTGAAATACCTAAAACCAAAATTCTTTGTTTTAGAAAACTTTTTTTGATGTTTTTTAGGAAATTAAAAAACTGCTTAACAAAAATCCTGAAAAATATAAGAGAAATAAAAGAAAATGTGGTATAAAGTAACAAAGAAGGAATGTAGAAATATTTTTTTTCTAACCCCCAAAAAGAAAAATATTTAATAATAGCTAAAGTACCGAAGGTACTTATAGAAGAAAGAAATATTTTCTGAATATCCACATAAGTAGAGTGCCTTATAATACCCGAAAAGGTATTGAATAAATACATAAAGAAGATATTAATCCCCAAAACAAGCCCATACTTCCAAAGCTCTTGTATTGTAGCTATATTCGGAACCCCAAACCTGTCGAGCAACACGTCTGTCAATTCAAGAGAGATGTAAATCAATACGATATCAATCAAAAAAACAGTCCACCTGGGTAAGTACCTCAAACTGGATATTTTTAGATAATTATCTCCTTTTAGTATTTTTTTTCTTGTACTTTCTAACATTAGTTAATTGTTGGATTCATTCCAATCCCGCAATAATCAGACCAAATAAAACCTTAAAAAAGGGGATTTTCACCCTATTTTCATTCTTAAAATTACGCCGATTACTTTCTTGCAAATTTAATAATAAAAAAGCAAAAAAAATACACAATCAGCACATATATCATATGATTTTATTCATAGTAAAAAATAAATACACCTTAAAATTCTGAATTTCAACGACTGAAATAAGAACTCCAAAGTTAAAAAAACTTACACCCTACTAAGAGTCAGAAGATTCCAAGCCTCTTCTATTTTTTGCTCTATAAGCAATGCTTGAGCCTCTTTATGAAGTTTTTCATCAGAGAGAAATACCGCATCGGGCAAAGATTCTACATTTGCCAACATCCCCAAATCGTTTCCTGTAAAAACTGTACTATTTTTAATCTCTACAGGAAGCCGGTCATATCCAATTCCTTTTGTTACCAAAGGCTTCGGAACTTCAAAAAGATTTTCTTTTGTATTTCTGGAGTACCAATTCCCTCCTAATCGTGCCACAACATCTAGTTTAATTTGATTCAATGTGCCATCTTCATTCAAAAAATCTTCGTTAAGATGAATTTTCACGACCTCACAAATCACCAAATTTCCGGCTCCTCCTTCGGTTCCCAAGGGCTTAACTTCAATAACTTTACATTCAAAATTCACAGGACTTTCTTCAATGAGCGGTGGTTTTACAACTTCACTTTCCTTCATTGTAAGCCCTGATTTTATAAACTCGTTAATTCCTTCATCATACTCAGTACTCGAAAGAGAAACCTGCTGTACCATAGCATAGTTTACCACACCTATAACTACTTCAGGAACTTCCAATACATTTTCTAAGGTATGTTTTGTAGTGTTATCTCGTACCCTTCTCGCCGGAGAAAAAATTAAAATAGGTGGATTAGAACTGAAAATATTATAAAAACTAAACGGACTCAAATTGATATTGCCAAATTTATCTATTGTGCTTGCTAGTGCAATAGGACGGGGCGAAATGGCAGTTTGTAACAATCCCTGCAATTGTACAGAAGGTATATCTTGTGGGTTGAGCGATTTCATTATTTTAAATTATTGTGTTAACAAACAAAACGAAATGGGTATATTAAATGTATAAAATATCTGTTACTGGCAAAAATTAAAGTTTCCAAGACTTACAAGGTTTCCTTCTCCGTCATGGTTTTTAATTTTACAAATCGAATAAAAATAAGACCTATAGCAAAGAAAAATGCCATGGAAAGTGATGCAAAACGCATCCCTGAAGCCGAAGGAAGAACTACATTTAATTGGAAAAAATAATTTTTAATGCTATCGTAATTATCTATAAGCATCGCAAAAATAAAAGTCCCCAAAATAATTGCCAATTTCTCCAAAACATCATAAAAACTAAAATAGGTAGTGTTATCCATACCATCTTCCGGGAGCAAGCGGCTGTAGGTAGATCGAGACATTGCTTGCAAGCCTCCCATAACCAAACCTACCAAAGCAGCAACACCATAAAACTGATATTCTACATTCGGATTTTCCTTGTTGAGAAAATAGGCAGAGAGACAAGCAATAATCCATAAAAAAACAGCAATACTAATCACATTCTTATTTCCTATCCTTTTAGAAAGTCTCGAAAATACTACCGCTCCTATAATTGCCTCGATTTGAATAAGCAAAAGTGTCATAATGAGTTTTTCCTGAGCAAGATTTATCTCACTCTTACCAAAAAGAGTTGCCATGAGGAAAATCGTTTGCATTCCTACACTATAGAAGAAAAAACTCGCTAAAAAATACTTCAAATTAGGAGTATGAAAAAGTTGGTTGCCTACTTTATACAGCTCCTTAAAACTCTCTTTAACAATTTCTTTATAAAACAAAATATTGTCCTTCAGTACTTCAAAAAAACCGCCTTGTTCTTTATGTTTTTTGAAAATATTTTTAAAATTGAGCAAAACCAAATCTTTCGGCAACTGCTCTTTCACATTTCCAAACCGAGGCAAATACCTGAATGTATACTGCGAAAACCCAAACCACCAAGCTCCCGTTAACAGGAAACTTACTCTGGTAAATATTAATGCTTGCTTGGGCGTTTCTGCCAATACCTGAATAAGCAACAGACAGATAATTACTAAAATCACCGAACCCACATAGCCATATACATAACCTCTTGCAGAGAGTGCATCTTGCTTGTCTTTGGTAGCAATATCAGGCAAAAACGAATTATAAAAAACCAAACTCCCCCAAAAACCTATACTTGCCGTTACACTAAACAGCAATCCCAAATACACTGTTTTCATTCCAACAAACAAAGCCAATCCCATGCAGGAAGTGGCTCCAAGGTAACAGAAAAACTGCAAGAACGATTTCTTGTTACCGATAATATCTGCCAATGACGATAAAATGGGAGACAGAATAACAACAATAAAAAACGAAAGCGTTAGCGAATATCCATAAATAGCATCGGGCTGATATTCCCTACCAAAAAGTTTAATAAGATGCCTTACAGGTACTTTAATCCATTTTCCGGTTTCAGCTACATATTCATGCTTTTCGTATGCCGTGGTTAAAATGGAAAAATAAATAGGAAAAATCGTGGAGGTAATGACTAACGAATATACAGAATTAGCCCAGTCGTAAGCCGCCCAAGCCCTCATTATTCTAGGATTATTCTTGATGTTCACGTATAATAAATTTGAGATTTGAATTTTAAAATTTGAGATTTGAATTATTTTTTAAAAAAACCTCAAGTTTTAAATTATTGACAGTTTTCTATCACAATAGCACTTGCTCCTCCTCCTCCATTACATATAGCAGCAGCACCATATTTAGCTTGATTTTGTTTCAGAACATGAATCAAAGTTACAATGATTCTAGCACCTGAACTTCCCAGCGGGTGCCCCAGAGAAACCGCTCCTCCGTTTACATTCACTTTACTTTCATCTAAACCTAAAATTTTATTGTTAACCAAGCCTACTACAGAGAAAGCCTCATTAAATTCAAAAAAGTCAATATCCGAAATGGTAAGCCCTGCTTTATCCAATGCTTTAGGCAACGCCTTCGAAGGTGCAGTAGTAAACCACTCGGGCTCGTGTGCAGCATCTGCATAAGAAACTATTTTGGCCAAAGGTTTTAAGCCCAAGGATTCCATTTTTTCCTTTGACATCAATACCAAAGCAGAGGCTCCATCGTTCAAAGTAGAAGCATTGGCAGCTGTTACGGTACCATTATCTTTCTGAAAAACAGTGGCCAACGTAGATATTCTATCAAAGTTAACAGATTTATACTCCTCATCTTCAGCAAAAACAACGGGTTCTCCTTTTCTTTGAGGAATTTCTACTGCTACCACTTCTTCTTTAAATCTCCCCGCACTCCAAGCTTCCGCCGATCTTTTATACGACTGAATAGCAAACTGATCTTGCTGTTCACGAGTAATATGGTGTTCGGAGGCACATTTCTCGGCACAAACTCCCATGTGTACATTATTGTAAACATCGGTAAGACCGTCTTTTACCATGCCATCAACCACTTTTATATCGCCTAACTTCACTCCATTTCTACCATTTATATAATGTGGAACCTGAGACATATTCTCCATACCTCCGGCAACAATAACATCTTGATCACCGGATTTGATGGACTGAGCCGCCATCATCACTGCTTTCATGCCCGAAGCACAAACTTTGTTGATGGTTGTAGACGGTGTGCTCTGAGACAAGCCTGCACCTAAAGCCGCCTGCCTTGCCGGAGCTTGGCCTTCACCCGCCTGAAGCACATTTCCCATATATACTTCTTGCACTTCGCTTGGGTTTAATTGTATTTTATCCAATGCTCCTTTTATAGCTACAGAACCCAGTTGGGTTGCAGGAATTGTTGATAAACTCCCCATAAAACTTCCCATGGGTGTTCTTGCTGCCGATACAATGTATACTTCTTTCATTATTTTTCAGAATTAAAATGTTCATTATATTTAATGACGCAAAATACAAAAAAAAACATACTCCGAAAAGTATGTTTTTTCACTTCTGTATACAAAATATTTTATCGTATTTTTTTAGAGCTTGCAATAGACTTACAAGTCTATCACAGATTCTTAATAAACAATCTATTTACAGCACTTCTTTTCTTATTTTTTGGATATTTTTTTTCATGTCTGCATTGAAATTTTCTTTTTCCAGTCGAATCGGTGGAGCCAATCTTTCCTCACAATTTCGAATACTGCAACTTTGGCAAGTAACTCCTACATTCACTGTTTTTATGTGGTCGCTCTTGGCAAACCGGATTTTTTTCAGAGCATTAGGATTTAGGAGAATACCCAAGCAGTAACTCCTATTGGAACCATCGGAAAAAGGATTCTTCTGAGAAGTAGAAATTACAAGATAACTCAGTCCCTGATCTTTGTAATGCGAAATCTGAGCCTCTGTTATTTTTTTATTTTCTTCTAAATTACCCAAATTACGAATAGCAACCCATCTTCTACAATAGTGCTCATTCACAGAATTAGCATGTGGAGCTTGTTTCTGGTTAAGATGCAGTTCTTTTAAGATATTAATGTCCTGCGAATTTTTCTTTTTTACAAAACACAAATAAAACAAATCTTTAACCCCAAATTCCGATGAGAGAATATTGGTAAGTCTATGATAAAAAGTTTCGGGAGAATTGGTAAACTCCTCAATCAAATCATCAAATTCACTAGCATTCCATTCTTCTTTTTGAAAAAAATCGGTTACTTTCTCCGTAAATTCGCACCTCGGAATAAGAATACACCCGGCAAAATAAGAGGCAAAAAAATTATTCAACAGCTCTTCAAAGCTATTAAAATCCAACCACGAATAAGTGCATGGACGTGGGTGAAGATCCAAAACTCTAAAACCTATTTCCTTGGCGTAGATAAAGGTTTTCTGGTTTTCATCGAGCAACCGATTGAGCAACAATATATTTTTTTCGGGGATAAATAAAGACCGCAGGTTGTTCACCGCACCATAAGCTTCGAAATCTTCCGAACGAATTTCGTAACCAAATTTTTCGATTAATATTTTTTCCAACAACTGAGGATTTACCTTTTTACCCAATTCCAACTGATTGCTTTGGGCAAACTCCATCACTCTTTCTTCTATATCGGGAAAATAGTTATCGTACATTTCTTGAAACGAACGAAGTACAGCAAAATAAAATCGCTCTTTGCCCAGATTATAATTTTTGGAAATCTTAATCAGCGTATTTACAAAAGCAGTTACCTTTTTAGGGGCTTCACTAATGATATTGATGAGCGTATTTTTATTGATTCCAAAAAGCTCCAAAGGAATTTCTTTAAAAAAATCGGACTGAAGCAATTCCCCAAAAGGAGCCAAACTTTTGTCTAACTTAGTAGAAACCAAATCATCGTAACTACAACCGAAAATTTCCGAAAGTTGGATAATTTTATCGTGTTTCGGAAATTTCTTCCCGTTTTCTATTTCATTAAGGTAAGATTTGGATAAGCCTGTTTGAGTCGCTAAATCGTTTAGAGACCAATTTTTTTTCTGTCGCTGTTGCCTGAGCTTCAGCCCAAAAACTATGCGGATATAATCACTTTCAGGGTTCATACTACAAAGATACTATATAAATAAGAAAATTCACTGAAAAAAAAATTTTAAAATTTAGCGAACTTTCGCTAACAGTGAAAATATTTTTATATATTTGCCCCAACAACAAGACAAAATAACCCATTATGGAAACCTTAAATAAACTAAAAATATCCTCGGAAAATAAGTACAGCAACTTGTTTTCTGATGGACTAACAGAGTTTCTTACCACTCTACACGAAAAATTCAATGAACAACGATTACAACTTCTTTCCAAAAGAAAATTAGGACAAATTGAATTTGACCACGGGAATCTTCCTAAATTTTTACGGGAAACTAAAAATATAAGAGAAAACGAATGGACCTGTGCTCCACTTCCGAAAGATTTACTCGACAGACGAGTAGAAATCACCGGACCGATAGACCGAAAAATGATTATTAACGCCCTAAATTCCGGTGCAAATACCTTTATGGCAGATTTTGAGGACAGCAACTCACCTACTTGGGAGAACTGTATGGAAGGACAAATCAACCTAAAAGATGCCATCGACCAAAAAATAGATTTTACCGCAGAAAACGGAAAAAAATATCAACTCAACCCAAAACACGCCGTACTCATCGTGCGTCCCAGAGGACTTCACCTCAACGAAAAAAACATTACCATCAATGGAGAAGAAGCCTCCGGCTCATTAATTGACTTTGGAATCTATTTTTTTAGAAATGCTAAAAATTTAATAGAAAAAGGCAGCGGACCTTATTTTTATCTACCCAAATTAGAACATTACACCGAAGCAAGATGGTGGAACAGCGTCTTTGTTTTTGCACAAGATTACTTGAATATCCCACAAGGGACTATAAAAGCAACGGTTTTAATAGAAACCATAACCGCATCATTTCAGTTAGATGAAATTTTATACGAACTAAGACACCACAGCTCCGGACTGAACTGCGGAAGATGGGATTACATCTTTTCTTTCATTAAAAAATTTAGAAATCTCCCCGAATTTTTAGTACCGGATCGCGACCAAGTAACCATGACTTCTCCTTTTATGGAAGCCTATTCCAAAAAGGTAATCCATGTGTGCCACAAACGAGGTGTACACGCCATGGGCGGAATGGCAGCTCAAATTCCTGTGAAAGACGATGACAAGGCAAATCACACCGCATTCGAAAAAGTAAAAACAGACAAAGAAAGAGAAGTAAAAAACGGACACGACGGCACTTGGGTAGCACACCCCGCATTGGTAGAAATCGCTAAAACAATTTTTGACCAACATATGCCATTTGCCAACCAAATCGATAAAAAATTCCCTAATTATAAAATAACTGAAGAAGATTTATTGCAAATCCCACAAGGAAGCATTACGGAAGCAGGCGTGAGGAAAAACATCAATGTAGGTATTTTGTATATCGAAAGTTGGCTGATAGGAACAGGTGCTGCCGCCATCTACAACCTCATGGAAGATGCTGCCACCGCAGAAATTTCGAGAACACAAATCTGGCAATGGCTAAAAAACAATGCCCAACTTGATGACGGTAGAACACTAACAAAAGATTTGGTACTCGTATGGGAAGAAGAAGAACTCCTAAAAATAAAGCAGTATGTAGGCGAAAACCGCTATCAACAAGGGAAATTTGAATTATCTACCCAACTTTTTAACGAGCTCATTTTCAATGAAAAATTTGAAGATTTTTTAACCCTAAAGGCTTATCCTTATATCAACTAATTGATCGCAAGTCGTAAACAGAAAAAGATAAATCCCGCTTCGCAACCAGTATAATAAGCATTTAAATATTCGATTAATTAAAAGAGGCAAAAACTAAATAAATAACCATTATCAAAAAAAGAATTAAATTTTTAAAAAATTATGATTAGCAAAGACCAAATCCAAGCATTAGAAAACGAATGGCTAAACAACCCAAGATGGAAAGGCATCAAAAGACCCTATTCTGCAGAAGATGTACTGAAACTAAGAGGAAGCTATAAATTAGATTACACTATTGCAAGACTGATGTCCGAAAAACTTTGGGAAAAACTCAACTCGCAAGATTTCGTAGCGGGCTTAGGGGCTTTAACCGGCAACCAAGCAGTACAGGAAGTAGATGCAGGACTCGAAGCCATCTACCTAAGTGGTTGGCAGGTGGCAGCAGATGCCAACTTGTCGGGAGAAATGTATCCCGATCAATCTCTATACCCTGCGAACTCTGTACCTATGGTGGTAAAAAGAATCAATAATGCTTTAATGAGAGCCGACCAAATTCAGTCGGTTAACCAAGTAGATGCCACCAACAGAAAAGAATATTTAGTACCTATTGTTGCCGATGCCGAAGCCGGCTTTGGGGGAAACCTCAATGCCTACGAACTCATGAAACAAATGATAGAAGCCGGTGCAGCGGGAGTACATTTTGAAGACCAACTGTCTTCTGCCAAAAAATGTGGACACTTGGGAGGTAAAGTTTTGGTCCCTACACAAGAAGCTATCAATAAACTTATTGCCGCCCGCCTTGCAGCAGATGTATGCGGTGTTCCTACACTTGTGGTAGCACGAACAGATGCCGATGCAGCAGATTTATTGACTTCGGATATTGATGAAAGAGACAGGAAATTTGTAACGGGCGAAAGAACGTCGGAAGGTTTTTTTCAAGTAAACAACGGAATTACACAGGGAATAGACAGAGGACTGTCTTACGCTCCTTATGCCGACTTGATTTGGATGGAAACATCGAACCCCGATTTGGACTATGCACGGCAATTCGCCGAAGGCATTCATGCTAAATATCCCGGAAAAATGCTGGCGTACAACTGCTCGCCTTCGTTTAACTGGGCTGCTAAATTATCTGTTGCAGAAATGGAAACTTTCAGAGAAGAATTAGCCAAAATGGGATATAAATTCCAATTCATTACTTTAGCCGGCTTCCACGCTTTGAACACCTCAATGTTTGAGTTGGCTTTAGCATATAAGAAAAAAGGAATGGCCGGCTACTCCGAACTACAAGAGCGTGAGTTTGCTCTACAAAAAGAAGGTTTCCGAGCGGTAAAACATCAAACATTTGTGGGAACCAGTTATTTTGATGAAATCCAAACGGTAGTTACCAATGGACAATCTGCTACCGTTGCCATGAAACATTCTACAGAAACCGCACAGTTTAAATAATATCAGTTCGGGACAAGAAAGTTAAGAGGTTAAGTTAAGGTGTTGTATTTGAGTGTGTCAAAATAACATTTCATCTTCGATTTCTTTGATAAACGAAATGTCTTAGTTGAACTTAAAAACAACTCATTATTTTGCTTTATTCTCTATATTAAAGATTTTTGTTAACCCGAATCAAGTTAAATAATAAAAAATTCAGTTCCATAGTTTTTAATTTGTTGCGAAGTCCCTTTCGATTATTCGGAAGGGGCTTCTTTTTTGCAAAATAACTGTGCTATGTTTTTTTGAGATTTTTTATTTTCCTACCCCGCCCTGCGGGCACCCCTTCCAAAGGAAGGGGAATAGAGTAGATTTAGAATGGAAAAATCTTCTTCTGATTTCAGATTATTTGGAATCATTATATTTTTTATCTTCCAAATATTTTTGCCATTGCCAAGCTGTTTTCAAAGATTCCTCTAAGGAAGTTTCAGCTTTCCAATTGAGTTCTTTTTCCGCTTTATCGGCATTGGCATAAGCAATGGTAATATCGCCTGCTCTACGGTCACAGATTTCGTACGGAACTTCTACACCATTGGCACTTTCAAATGCCTGAACAACTTCTAAAACAGAGGAACCTTTACCCGTACCCAAATTATAGACATCAATTTGGGTATCTTTCTTTTCATCAATCAGTTTCACCAAGGCATTTACATGTGCTTTTGCTAAATCTACCACATAGATATAATCTCGAATAGCCGTGCCATCGGGCGTAGGATAATCATTGCCCCAGATTCTCAGCTTTTCTCTTATCCCTGCTGCTGTTTGCAAAACATAAGGAACTAAGTTATTGGGAATCCCAATAGGCAATTCACCCAACAAAGCACTTGAATGAGCTCCTATAGGGTTGAAATAACGCAAAAGTGTTATTTTTTTGCGATGAGCAACAGCAAAATCTTTTAGGATTTCTTCTCCCATTTGTTTGGTTTTTCCGTAAGAAGATTCCGGCATTTTAAGAGGTGTGCTTTCATCAATAGGCATTGCATCTGCCTGTCCATAAACCGTACACGATGAGCTAAATATAAAGTTAGAAATATCCCTTTGCTTGAATTCCTGCAAAATATTGAGCAGCGAAAACAGGTTATTTTCGTAATAATCGATGGGGTTTTCCTGACTTTCGCCTACTGCTTTGTAAGCTGCAAAATGAATACAACCTTGTATAGCATGTGCATCAAAAACCTGTGAAAGCAATTCTTTACGCTTTAAATCAAAAGGGTAGAAAACAATTTTTTTGCCTGATATTTTTTCGATATTTTCTTTGATGAATTTTTCGGAGTTAGACAAATCATCTACCACCACTACCTCGAAACCGTGATGGAGTAATTCTACCACCGTATGCGAACCTATGTACCCTAAACCTCCTGTTACCAATATGGTCATATGTATAATTTTAAATTATTATTTTAACGTAAACTTGAAGTGTTTTTAACAAACAAGAAACGCAAATATTTTTTTCTTCATTTCTATTTTTAGACTCGCAAGGGCGTTACCATTTAGCAAAGTCTAAGAAATCTATAATTAGATATGATTAACCCAATTCTTATTCACCTATATTACGATATTTTCTTCTTCTAACCGAGCCAATTTTGCTTTTTCTTCTGCTCGCTCCTTTTCTATTCTCAATTTCCTAATGGCAAGATTGAGCTCATTGCCCAAAAGAATTAGAACCACATTAACATTTACCCAAATCATAAGCAATATAATGGAGCCTATGGAGCCATAGAGCAGGTTATATCTCGCAAAATCTCTGATATAGATAGCAAAAAAATAGGTGGTAAGTATAAATAAAACCGTGGTAAAAATAGCTCCGGGAATTGCTCTTTTGAATTTGGTAATCTTCACAGTACCTACCCAATAAAACAAGGTTAACAAAAGGAAATAAAAAATAGGGAATGATATAAAACTCAATATTTTAGTCAGGTTTTCAGTAAACCAATTGATATCGTATTCAGGCGTGTAGAGCTTGAGCACTACTTCGGCATAGTAAACCCCCGAAAGCGTAAGAAATATTGTAGTAATAAAGCCCAACGTAATAAAAAAGGCAATAATATATTCTTTTACCATTCCCCTTTGAGAATCGGTATTGATATTAAAGCCATTGATGAGAGCATACGTTCCATTGGTTGCAAAAACCAATGCCAAAACAATAGTAAGATTACTAATACTCTTCATGTTAGGAATAATATTGTTCTCGATATATGCACTCACTTCTAACTCCATCTCCGGAGGGAATATACGGTGCATTAAAACTTCGAAAATATAAAACTCAAGCTTATCGTAATGTGGAAAATAGGGCAATACCGAAAGTAAAAAGAGTAAAAAAGGGAATAAACTCATAAAAAAACTCCAAGAAATACTCGCTGCCTGCTTAAAAACCTGATTTGTGAAAATTCCAACAATATAAATCTCAAATAACTTCCACAAAGAAATCCCTAACATAGGAAGGTGAATCCCATCTAAAAAGGCATGAATCTTATGAAAAATTTTAGGAGTTTTTACTGTCATTACTCTATCTTTGCAGGACAAAGATAACAAATGCGATTGAATTTAATCTGTATAGGAAAAACCGACGACAAAGAAATTGTACAATTGATTTCTTACTACAAAACCCGCCTTCCTAAACATTGGAATTTCGAAATTATTGAAATTCCTGATGTAAAAAACGCCAAAAATATCTCACCTGATGTTTTAAAAAAAGAAGAAGCAAAACTATTCTTCAATCAAATAGAATCTACCGACTATATTGTTCTTCTCGACGAGAAAGGGAAACAATTCAGTAGTAGAGAATTTGCAGAAAAAATTGATGTTTGGATGGGTGCTTCCATCAAAAGAATATGTTTTTTGATTGGCGGTGCTTACGGATTTTCGGAGGAGATATACCAAAGAGCCAACGAGAAAATATCGCTATCTAAAATGACTTTTACCCACCAAATGATTCGGTTATTTTTTGCTGAACAAATCTACCGAGCCTACACCATACTATGCGGGAAACCTTACCATAACGATTAATCAATCGCTAAAACTTATTAGCTTTCTTGATTACTTTCCAGCTCAGGCTTGCAAAAAAGCCACCAATAAAATATCCCATAGCGGCTCCCATTAAAATATCCAACGGAAAATGAACGCCAAGGTAAATTCTGCTGTACGCCACTAATGCAGACCAAGCAAATAAAAAAACAGGCAAATACTTATATTTTCTCCATAGTAAAACCGTAAGAAAATTGGCTAACAAAAAAGTGTTGGACGCGTGGCTGGAATAAAAACCATACTGCCCACCGCACTCTACCTCACGCATCAAGTGGTCTAATGTAGAATCGTGGCAAGGGCGAAGCCTTAATATTCCGTATTTGAAAATACCTGCCAACTGATCAGATACTACAACTCCCAAAGTGAGAAAAAATAAAATATAAAGCAGGTTTCTGAATTTGAAATTTTTGTAAAGTAAATACAAAAACATCATATAAAGAGGTAACCACGACCATTTACCCGAAACAAAAATCCAAAAAGCATCAAATTCTTTGCTTCCCAAATTATTGAGGTAAAGAAAAAGCTCTCGGTCTTGTAAAATAAGTTCTTCCATTATCTGCTCACGGGACCTTGGTGATTTTCATCTAAAGGAGATTGGGTTACCTTCTCCTTGGGCTCTACTTCAAAAGAAGTTGCTTCGGTTACTTGGCTTTTCACTTTTTCTATTTCCTTTTTTATTTCGGATACGGGATTGTCCGCCTCTTTCATTATTTCTTGTTTTATTTCATCCATCGCTCCACGCATTTTGCGAACGCCTTGTCCTAAACCGCGTGCTATTTCCGGTATTTTTTTGGGACCAAACAAAATAATAATCACCAAAACGACTACCAATATCTCTCCGAAACTTAAATCCCCCATAGTATTTTTATTTGAATTAATTGAACTAAACCGTCATCGAAAAAACTCTTGTTTCCGGTTGTTTTCTCAGCATTCTTAAGTCAAAAACCATAGCTACATTTCGGGTAAAGGCACGTCCTTTTTCCGTAATTTTAATAAGGTTTTCGGTAAGCTCTATCAAGCCATCATCTTTAAGTTCTACTAATCTTGGCAAAGAACAGAGAAGATGTTCCGGCATGGTCTTCAACTCTATCTCGGTCTCTAACTGACACATCAAATTCAAAATATGTTTACGAATAAAAAGATCTTCTTCGTTCAGAATATGACCTCGGAAAACCGGCAGTTCTCCTTTGGCCACTCTTTGTTGATAGTCTTCCACCGATTTTTCGTTCTGGGCAAATGCATACCAACTATCCGAAATAGCCGACATACCCAAACCTACCATCAATTGGGTTTTCCCTGTAGTATATCCCATAAAATTACGATGAAGACTTCCATTGAGTAACGACTGGTACAAATCATCGGTAGGTAAAGAGAAATGATCCATTCCTATTTCTATATACCCCAATTCTTCCAAAAGTTTTTTACCATTCTCGTAAAGTCTTCTTTTTTCCTCACCGCTTGGCAAATCTTGCTCATCAAAACCTCTTTGTCCTACACCTTTTACCCAAGGAACATGAGCATAGGAATAAAATGCCAAACGATCGGGCTTAAGTTCCATGGTTTTTCTGATGGTATATTCCATGTTTTCCCAAGTTTGGTGTGGTAAACCAAAAACCAAGTCGTGACTGATACTTTGATAGCCTATTTCTCTTGCCCAATGTGTTACTTGAGCCACGTTTTCAAAAGGTTGAATCCTATGAATGGCTTTCTGAACTTTTTCGTTATAATCCTGCACTCCGAAGCTTACTCGCCTAAATCCCAAATCGTACAAGGCTCTGAGGTGTTCGTAGGAAGTATTATTAGGATGTCCTTCAAAACTAAATTCGGGTTGATTGGCAATTTCTACCGTCTCAAAAAGTCGCTCCAAAAGATACCGAAGATTTTCTACTGAAAAAAAAGTAGGCGTTCCGCCTCCAAGATGCAGTTCTTTTAGCTTCGGTTTTTGTGTTGTAGATTGTTTAAAAAGTTCTAAATAGAGTTTCCACTCCTCCAAAACACTTTCCAAATAAGGCTTCTCTACCGAGTGTTGCTTGGTAATTCTTTTGTGACAAGCACAAAAAGTGCAAAGATTTTCACAAAAAGGCAGGTGAATATAGATGCTTATTCCTTCTTCTGCATTGCTCTCCCCAAATGACCGAATAACTGTTTCTTTCCATTGTTCAGCAGTGAAATTTTCCTCATCCCAGTACGGTACAGTAGGATAAGAGGTATATCTCGGTCCCGGAATATTATATTTATCAATTAAAGAATTCATGATGCGAATTTAAGAAATTTTAATGATGCGGTGAAGTTGTTAGAGATAAAGTCGATAAGTCGTAAAATCATTGGTTGTGAGCTTATTAAACATGAGTTTTTTGAGAAATTATATAAAGTCTAATCTATATATATATATTTATTTTGATTATCAATGATTTAAATTCAGATTCTATAATTATTCATTAGACTCAACATGATCATTAATCCATCAACTATCAGCCATTAATATATCAACCAACGCACAACTCAAAACACTCCCTTAGGATAATAGAAAAACAAAAATTCTTTTTTGGCAGATTCAAAATCTTTCCATGTTGCCACATTCGCCCGAAATCCTACTACCGCACAGGTAGGCATATGTTGTATATTTTCGTTGCTCAAGGAATTAGCAAAATAGGTAATCCCGTTGTTATGCGAAAACAAAGCTACGCTGTTTTCCCTATCATCTAAATTTTCGATGGTGTCGATGAAGTCTTGAATAGAAGGATCGTACAAATCCTGAACTTCTAAAATATTGGTATTTTGATATTCTTGGGCAAAATATTTACACGTACTGAGTGCCCTATTGGCAGGACTGGATACCAACTGATTGATTTCGATTCCCTGCTGCAAAAGATATTGTGCCATTTTAGGAGCATCTCTATGCCCTCTTTCTGCCAAAGGTCTGTCAAAATCTTGCACCTCATACTGCCAATCGCTTTTGGCATGGCGGATTAATATAATAGTTTTCATTAAGATTGGTGATTCGTGTGTTTATTTCGTTTCTATCTAATCGTCAATTTTGATGTGTTATACAAAGTAACTAAAAACAATCAAAATTTTCACTGGTTTTTGTTTATTTTGTACTTTTACGGAAATATATTTTATTCTATGAAAAAAATTCAAATGGTTGACTTACAGAACCAGTATTACAAAATAAAAAATGATGTAGACAATGCTGTACTCAATGTAATGAGTTCTGCCGCCTTTATCAACGGTCCCGAAGTTAAAAGTTTTCAAACCGAACTAGAAAATTACCTCGACGTAAAACACGTTATCCCATGTGCCAATGGTACCGATGCCCTTCAGATTGCTCTAATGGCACTCGATCTAAAGGAAGGAGACGAAGTAATTACTGCAGATTTTACCTTTGCCGCTACGGTAGAGGTTATTCATTTACTTAAACTAAAATCTGTTTTGGTAGATGTAGATTATGATACATTTACCTTAGATATCGATCGATTAAAAGCCGCTATCACACCAAAAACCAAAGCCATTATTCCGGTTCATTTGTTTGGACAATGTGCCAATATGGAAGCTATACTGGAAGTAGCCAAACAACACCAACTTTTTGTGATAGAAGACAACGCTCAAGCGATAGGAGCCGATTTTATCTTCTCCGACGGAACCCGTAAAAAATCGGGAACCATGGGAACTATGGGAACCACCTCTTTTTTTCCATCGAAAAACTTAGGTTGTTATGGTGATGGTGGTGCTATTTTTACGAATGACGACCAACTCGCCCATCGTCTGCGTGGCATTGTGAATCATGGAATGTACGAAAGATATTATCATGATGAAGTAGGCGTAAATTCGAGGTTAGACAGCTTACAAGCCGTTGTTTTAAGAAAAAAACTCCCGCTTTTGGATTCTTACAATGCTGCCAGAAGAAAAGCTGCCGATTATTACGATGCTGCTTTTGCCAACCATCCTCATCTTCTTACTCCAAAGAGAGCCGAAAATTCCACTCATGTTTTTCATCAATATACCTTGAGAGTTCTTAATGGCAAAAGAAACGAACTGCAACAATTTTTGGCATCAAAAGATATTCCGGCAATGATCTATTACCCTGTTGCCCTAAGAAACCAAAAAGCCTATTACCAAGAGAGCGACCCCAAAGATTTTGTAAATACCGATTTGTTGCTGGAACAGGTTATCTCTTTGCCTATGCACACCGAATTAGATGAGGAACAACTGAAATACATTACCGATACGGTTTTAGAATTTTTAAAATAAATCGAAGATTTTCTCAGTCATAACTAAGAAAACATTGGTTTATAATCTTAAAAAAAAAAAACAATACAACCTTTTGTGACTTTGTGGTCTAAAAAATTGTCATATAGTTAAGTCAAATTCGAAATCAATAGATTCATTAAAAAAACCTGTAGATGGATACAAATTTCAGAGATGATTTTTTAATTAAAGAAAATTCTAAAATAAAAATTAAAGATTTACCTACCGAATAAAAAAGACTTCTTACCAAAAAAAAAGGTTTGCAACTGCTTGAGAACGAGAAGAAAAAAATATATGAATTACAGGAAAAACTGTATGCCGATGGCAGTCAATCGCTTCTCATTGTACTACAGGCTATGGATGCCGCAGGCAAAGACAGCCTAATAGAACATGTTTTTGGTGGTGTAAACCCTCAAGGCTGCGAAGTAACGAGTTTTAAAACACCTACCAGCAAGGAATATGCTCATGATTTTATTTGGCGGCATTACTTATCCTTACCCGAAAAGGGGAAAATAGGGATTTTCAACCGCTCGCATTACGAAAGTGTCTTGGTATGCAAGGTTCACCCCGAATATAACTTGAGTGAGAAGGTATGGAGCAACATCAACCAAATTGATGATGATTTTTGGAAAAACCGATACGAAAGTATCTGTGATTTCGAAAAACATCTCAGTAGAAATGGGACAACCATCATCAAAATTTTTCTTAATATTTCCAAAGAAGAGCAAAAGAAAAGGTTTTTAGACAGAATCAACGAGGAAGATAAAAATTGGAAATTTGCATTAGGAGATCTCCAAGAGAGGCTTCTTTGGGATCAATACCAACAGGCATACCAACAAGCTATAGAGGAAACCTCCAAAGACCACGCTCCTTGGTACATACTGCCCGCAGACAACAAATGGTTTACCCGAGTGGCTGCTTGCCAAATCATCATCGATACGCTCGAAAAAATGAACCTCAAATATCCCGAGCTTTCCGGCGAAGAAAAAGCAGCATTGAAGGAAGCCAAAAAATCATTGGAAAACGAATAATTAATTTACGACTACCCTACTCATGAGAATTTTAAAAAGCTCCGAAAGCCTCAAAAATTATATCGACGAACTGAAAGACGACAGCCTTAGCATAGGATTTGCTCCTACTATGGGAGCTCTGCACCAAGGGCATTTGTCTCTTTATGAAAAAGCAAAGGAGGAAAACAATATCGTTATCTCTTCCATATTTGTAAATCCTACACAGTTCAACAATCCCGAAGATCTAAAAAAATATCCCAGAACCTTGGATTCTGATATAGAAATGCTGGAAAAAACAGGAATTGTAGATGCAGTATACATTCCCGATGTAGAAGATTTGTACCCAAAAGGACTTATAAGAACAAATTACGATTTCGATGGCTTGGAAAACGAAATGGAAGGTCGTTTCAGACCCGGACATTTCGACGGTGTAGGAACTGTAGTAGAAGAGCTTTTGAAACAAGTACGTCCAGACAACGCCTATTTTGGGGAGAAAGATTTTCAACAACTTTCTATCATCAAAAAATTAGTAGAGAAAAAACAACTCAAAGTACACATTATTGGCGTGCCCATCTATCGGGAAACAAACGGACTTGCCATGAGTTCCCGTAATATGAGACTTACCTCACAGCAAAGAGCCGATGCCAAAATCATCTACGAAACTTTGTTAAAAGTAAATGAATGGTTCAGAATCATCAGTATTCCTGAAATCAATAAACGGGTAAAAGAAATTTTTGAAAAATCGGAGTTCCAATTAGAATATTTCATCATTGCTGATGAAGAAACTTTAAAAGAGACTGATTTCTTCTATCATGACCGAAAATACAGGGCTTTCATTGCCGTATTCGCCGGTGAGGTAAGGTTGATTGACAATATGCACTTGGATTAAAAACTCCCACTAAGCAAACCTCTTAACGTCTACTTCCGGCATAAGAGGTTTTTTGTTTTCTATATGCTCGTAAAGCTCTTTGGAAAAGAAACAACCATTTAGCACTCCGCGTGCTCCCAAACCATTTAAGATATATACATTTTTGAATTGGTTATGCTCTCCCAATATGGGTTTTCTGTCTCTCACAGTAGCTCTAAAGCCCGTATGAATTTGTTCTACCTCAAAGTCAGCATTATAAAACTGTTTTAAACCATTTTTTAATTCCTCTACAGCATTTTGGTCAATCTCAGAATTTTCGGACGCTCTATCATAAGTACTTCCATAATAATAGGTAGCATCTTGTAAAGGAAACAAAAAGTGCTTTTTCTTAATAGCGTAGTTTTTAGCAATCGTCTCATTTAACTTTATGATTAAATGATGTCCTTTATTAGGCTGAACAGGAACCTCGCTGAAATAAGGATTCATGCAGATACTAGTTCCTTCTGCAAAAACAATATTTTGATAATGAATATTTTGGTAAGTTTTATTTTCCGGATGAAGCATTGCATAATCGAACCGACTCGCTATGACCTTGTTTTCCGAGACCAAATAGTTCCTCATATCATCAAAAAAATCATATACTTTCAACCTTCCGGAATCCTTTATTTTTCCGCAAGAATGATGATTGATGATAGGCTTTTCTAACTGAATAAAATCTTTATCCATATAATCTGCAAGAATTTCTTCCTCAGATTTCGTATTCCAGATTTCTCTTTCTTTTTCATCATGAAAAATTCTAATGACGTTTTCCTCTACAAAATAATCCTTCTTTAGGTACTCTTTTATTTCATTAAAAGTAGTTCGAAAGGTCTCCATAATATCATGACAAAGCCAAATAGGGGTAAATCTTTTTAAAATAACAGGATTAATCATTCCTGCCGAAACATAAGAAGCATTAGGCTTACCTTCGGAGAAAATAACAAAAGATTTTTTGTTTCGGATTAGTTGGTGTGCAAAAAAAAAGCCGGCATATCCGTCTCCTACAATAATATAATCTACCTTTTTCATGAATTAAGAATTGAGCATAAAAAAACCTGAGCAAATATACTCAGGTTTTTTCGTTTATCATTACGGAAATTAGTAATTCCACATATCATTTTCCATTTCAAGAATTTGATTTTTAATTCTTTCACTTTCTTCCAATTGAGCATCGGCATCTTTAGGGATATAATCGCTTATTTTTCCTGTACCTAATCCATTTTCAGATTTGTAAATAATAGAAGAGAATCTTCTTGCATTAAGAACATCATCAAACGTAATATCCGAAGATATATTCTTGCTATTGAAAACCAAATGATTGGCTAAAACTTCGCGTGCGTTGGGGTAATAAATCCAAAATAGATCTATTAGCTCATCACTTACCGGCAAAGGTTCTCCATTAGGTCCTTTTAGCCCCATAGTTGCAGGATCTTGTCCCATAGCAGCAATTCCCAGTAAACGGTACTTCATTTGCCCATCTCTACGGTCTATGTACCACATTCCTTTGATTTTCAACAGTTTTACGTTTTCAGACTTTGTTTCGTAAACGTCTATGTATTGTTTTTTTTCTTCTTCAGATACTTTTTCTCCTGCATTTATTTTATCTACATAAGCGTCCGACAAAACAGTTCTATGCGTTCTGTTTTTTATTTCTTCCGAACTCAGCCTTCTCATGAACATTTCGTCATCATAAACCTCCTTTATTTTGCCTTTATTCACGGCATCTAAAAGAATTTGGTATAAAGATTGGTTCTGGCTTACCAATCCGTCTGCATTATAGTAAAATGGTTGATTGATTTTCTCATTCAAATCCAGTATTTCCCAAACCACCATACTTCTGAGTACATCTTTATCATCGATATAGCCATAGTCTAATGGTATATTTTTAACCGACATTACTGAATCACCTTTTTTAACGATATTCAAATCTCTATAAGTTCTGAATGTAGAGGGCGATTTTGCATTAAGAATAGTAAGAGAATTAATGGGATCATCCTGCACAAAATCTCCTTCGGCTTCTTTTTCCAAATCTTCCGAAATTTCAGGAGTTACCGTAGCCGGAGCAACTTCGGCAGTTGCCTCTGCAGGTGTTGCTTTGGTAGCTTTGGATACTTTAGTAGTCTTGGCTTTTCTCTTAGTGGTGGTTTTCTTTCTTTTAGTTTGAGCCTCTACAGAAAAGAAACTCAAAATTAAAAGGACAAATACTATTTTTTTCATTTTACGAATTACTAATATAGTTTTATAACTAAATTACTGAACATTTATTACAACAGGGCTGATATTTTTCAGCATCTGACCTCCCAAACCTGTAGCAGTAGCCTGAATATTAAATACATAACATACATCTCCCGCTCTCAAACCTTTGGTTAATCCCGCTACAGCAGACAACGAACTTCCGTTTACAAATGTAGCTGCTTTACCCGGTGCTTTGAAATTGAATCCTGTAACTTGGAACGAAACAGGGAAATCAAAATCAGGTATAGCACAGCTTACCGTTTGATTGCCTATAGAACTGGCCGGCATAGAAACTACTGTAGTTCCTCTTATTTGCCCCTGAGGAGCAGGAACACTCTTCACTCTGAATGGGAAAGTAGCTGTAGTGGTCTTTCCGTTTGGTAATTTACCGGAAACCGAAATATTAACAACACTTCCTCCACCCGGAGTAATTGTCCATTTTCCTCTTCCACCGGAAACACTTGCTCCCGGAGCAGAAAGGCTTACTGTGGCATTATCAACTCCCAACATAGAAGCCGATATAGGGTTGGCTACTCCACGATAGAGTACATTCATTTTATCAGCAGAAACCAAAGCTCCACTCTGTAGTGCTACTTCTTTGGCACCCGCAATTACTGTATAGTTGTGCTTAAAAGTCAAAGGAACTATCTCTCCCTTAGTATTTTTATAAGAAATAGTACCACTAAATGATTGTTCACCTACTCCACCAGTACTTAAGGTTTTAAAACCCATTCCGTTGGACTGTCTGTCTACTCCGGTAATGCTGATACTTGGATCATCAGAATAAGTTCCTATAAAAACTTTTACTTCCGCTGCATCGCCCTGTATTACAGTAGTAGGACCGGCTACAATAGCCTCATAGGCATTGAATTTGATATCCGCATCTACTTTCTCTTGTAACATCAAAGCCAAAGCATCTGACTGAATGTTTCTGGCTTCTGACTGAAGAACTTCTAAGTTAGCCAAAGCAGCAATTAAAGGCTGATTGTTGAATTTGTAAGCCAACCATGTTTTGCTCCCAAATTTTTTATTGGTATCCAATTGAGATACTGCTCTTTCTACAACACTTTTAAAATCGTTTTGGTTTCCTAAAGTTTGCTTTACGGTATTCTTAAGTTCATCAACTTTCGTTTTTAGTTCTAAACCTACTTTGGAAGGTTGATTTTCATCTCCAGTTACAAAAAACTTGGCAGAAGATACTTCGGTATTGTTAAGTGGACTAAAATTTTCTTCTGTTGTCCCCTTATCGTCATATCCTGCTTCTTTTTTTAGTTGACCTTTAACGCCATCAATAAAAGAAACTAAATTTTCAATTTTAGATTTTAAGATTTTATAATTTTCGTTGTTTTCATTAAAACCTTCTGCATCATTTTGTGCTTTTTGCTCTAAAGTTTGTTCGAAAATTTTATTTTTCTTATCCGTCAAACCTCGAGTATCTTCTAAAGATTTATTGGTATCGTAATAAGAACGGATAATTTCTTGATCTATCTGCATCGCCAACATAGCGATGAAAACCAGATACATCAAGTTAATCATCTTCTGACGTGGTGATAATTTTTCTTTTGCCATTTTAATTTTTTAGTTTAATCGTGTAATATTAAAATATTTAAAGAAAAATTAAGCTTTCATGGCACTCAACATACCACCATACACTCTGTTAAGATTATTAAGGTTCGAAGTTAATCCAGATAGTTCTTGGTTGAATTTTTCGGATTGTTCTGCAGATTTCTGCATATCTTCCACATATTTTTTACTAAATTCGGATTGCTGTCTTCCATGATCCAACTGAAGTGCATACAAAGCATTCATGCTTTCTAAATGGCTTGCTGCCAATGTCAATTGGTCGTTATATTTCTGAGTAGAAGCTGAAACATCTACCGTTTGGTTGATTTGATCTACAGAATTTGAAAATTTATCAATCCCTGTTCTTAATCTTTCAAACATACTTACGTCTAATTTAGCTTCGGACAGCATTTTATCTAATTTATCAGACAATGATGTTTCTAACTCTGCAAAATTAGAGGTTTGCTGTGCAACAGCTTGCCTTGGTTTGGGCTGAGCATTGGCATCCAACAATTCGGGATATACATTTTCCCAAGCGTATTTAGAGTCTTCGGAAGGTGGATTGAACGCAAATAATACGAAGATAAGAGCTTCTACAGCCAAACCTGCTCCTAAAATAACATTCCCACTAATTCCCGGGATATTGATATGAGTAATTTTTACCAACGCTCCTAAAATTACAATAGCAGCACCCATTGAGTAAACAAAATTTAATTTTGCATCTTTAGTTTTAAACATAGTCCTGTGTTTTTATTTAATAGTTTATTTTTTTATATGTTTATCTTGTACTTCTTTTGATTCTTGCTGCTCCTTCCGGAATGTCTTGAACAGTTCTAAAGCCGATATAACTTCTTGCAGAGTCTTTTCTTTCCCAGTCTCTGTGCCCCGTCATAAGTAAGTAGCCTATATCTTTCCAAGAACCACCGCGTACAGATTTTTTAACCTCTCTGTATGCCTGATTGGATAGGTAAGGATTAAGTGTTGAAGAGAATTGATAAGTAGCGTTGCTGTAGGGAGATTCCGTCCATTCAGATACGTTACCTGCCATATCGTACAAGCCAAAACCATTCTTAGGGAATTTCTTAACCGGAGCGGTATAAGCATAATTTCCTTTCTTTTCGTCTTCTATATAATTTCCTCTTTTAGGTTTAAAGTTAGCCAAATAACATCCTCTGTCGTCCATTAAATAAGGACCTCCCCAAGGATAGGTAGCATTCTCTTTTCCTCCTCTGGCAGCATATTCCCATTCGGCTTCCGTAGGAAGTCTGAATCGCATAGGTGTTTGTTTTTTTCTGTTTTTTCTGTTATAGTCCAATTTTGCTTTGGATTTATAGTTACAGAATGCTCTTGCCTGATCCCAAGTAACACCTACCACAGGATGATCTGCAAATGCCTTATGCCAAAAATATTGTGAGAACATAGGGTCGTTGTACGCATAATTGAAGTCTTTTACCCATACGGTAGTATCGGGATAAACCGCAATGCTTTCTCTCATAAGATATTTAACCCCATTCTTCTTATCTTTTACAGCAGAAGCTACATCTTCCCACTCATAGGCATATTTAATTTTTCTATAATCTAAAATTCGTTGATTATTCACTCTCTGAGATGGTGGTAAATACATGGATTCTAAAATCTCTGCATAATTTGCATTGGGATAATTATTGGGATTCCACTGAAGAGGAACAGACCAATCTAACCGTTTAGAACCATTGTAGCCTTCTCTTCCTTCAATAGTTTCTAAATATTCTTGATACGCATTTTTATTTTCTGCTTTTTTACCTAAATACGCATAAGAAGAAGTTCCTTCGGATCCCGAATCAGATTCTGCTAAAAGTGTTCTTACAATAGAATCTCGCACATAGTTGATAAAAACACGGTATTCAGCATTGGTAACCTCTGCTTCATCCATGAAAAAAGACGAAACCGTTACTGTTTTTAGAGGGGCTTTCTCCGGAGTCATGGTAAAATCCATATCGGCATTTCCCATCACAAAAGATCCTCCCGGAATCGCAACCATTCCATAAGGTCTCTCTGCAACAAACGATTTTGAACTTTCTTTAGGGATTATTTCACCTCTGGTATCAGGTTTTCCTGCTGCTCCTCTACTTTTGGTCATATTCTTAAGTTTAGAACAAGAAACAAACATAGATGTGGCAAGAATAATAAAAAATATCCTTCTCATTGGTATTTTAAAATTTAGCGGTAAATATATCATTTTTTTCTAATCAATTAAGTTTTTTTTAACAGAACGAAACAAATTATAAAATATTTTGTCAATAGCGTCCTAAATAAAAAAATAAGAAGGAATTAAAGTAACTCAAAGTATCTTTGAGGTTGCACAACAAAAAAACCTTCTTATGGATTCAAAATTAACATTATTTTCCCAAATCATTTCAAAAA
>JAGOJI010000023.1 GCA_017995195.1 Cloacibacterium sp. | reverse complement strand
AAAACAGGGACTCAAAGTCCCTGTTTTAGTCCCTGTTATACGTAAATCACTGATTTACAGAATTGTTTGTAGCGAAGACGGGAATTGAACCCGTGACCTCAGGGTTATGAATCCTGCGCTCTAACCATCTGAGCTACCTCGCCTGATTTTTGGTGGTGCAAATATATAAATTTTTAAGAATTTTACAAAACTTATTTTAAATTTAAAAATTTTATTGCTTCTCCAAAAGTATTCGGTTTGGCTACTATTTTGTTTTGATGGTCTATAATAAAGAAAGTAGGCGTAGCATGAATATTATATAATTTGGAGTAACTAGAATTCCAGCCTTTTATTTCGGAGTCATTTATCCACGGTAAATCCTTTATTTTATTCAGATAAACATCTTTATCTGAATCTAAAGAAAGAGCGATTACTTCAATATTATTAGACTTTAGCTGGTTATATTTAGCGATTATTTCTGGCAGCTCTTTTTCGCAATGAGTACAAGTAGAAGACCAAAACATGATAATTTTTCTATCAGCTTTTACATCATGAATAGATTTTGCTTTTGTATTTGTAGGATTCGTAAATTTTGTATCCAACATTTTAGCACCTATCGCAATATTTTCATTAATTTTAATAGTTTCCGACAACCTTTCGTTAATCGTACATTTTAGGTTTTTAGCCACAGAAAGGTATCTCTCTTTTTGAGATTCCATACCATACATATCAAAAATATCAATTAACTCCGAAAGCACGGTTTGCCCTCTGGGTGAATCGGTACCTACAGTATTAATCAGTTTGTCTATATCAGCATTAATAGTGCTTGAAGAAGATGTTTTCAGGTAATTGATAAGTATAGGCCTCATTAGAGATGAAGTTTCTAACAATTCATTTGACTTATCAAAAAAACGAATCATATCTTCTTGAGATGCTACCGTCTTCCCTGCTTCTGTAACTAAAAATTTATTATAATTTTCATGATAAAAAGAAACAAAAGGATTTTTACCCCCATCAATTGGTATCTTCGTTTCAAGAACGTCAATTTCTTTGTGGAGAGCTGTTCCAAAATCCGATTCGGGTTGATAGTACTCACTTATTTGCAATAAAACCGGATGAATTAATTCAAGTTTTTTTTGCCGATCTTGAGCTTTATTCATCAGTTGATTCGCTTCATCCTGAAAAACAACATTTCTTATTTTTTTATTCTTGGTAACAAAGGATAAACTTATGTCTTTATTTTCTGAAATAATACTTAAAGAATGGTTAGTTTCCGGGAAGTACACCTTCATTACACCTACATAATTTTGGAGATGTTTAAAGACAAAATTTTGTCCTTGAGCCATTGCTTTAGCAGAAAGGACATCTTTAGAACCGTTGAGCGTATACAAATAAGCCTCTTTTACCGCATAATCTTGCGGAGCTTGAACCTTTACCGTAAACTGTGCATACAAAGGCAAGGCAATAAATGAACTTATAATAAAAATTATTTTCTTCATAGTGTAAAGATAAAAAACTCACAAGAATGTGAGTTTTTTATAATGTGTAAATTAAAATCTATACTATTTTTTCTCTTTTTCTAGTTACAAAATAAATAATAAATAAAACCGCAAGCACAAGTAAAACTATTTCATACATATCTATAGGTGTTCTAGGTCTTGCTCCTGGTCCTGTTCCCCCAACTCCTCCGGGACCTGGCGGTTCGGCATATAAAAAAATTCCTATTAAAGTTATTATTAGTGAATAAATTCTATTTTTTAATTTCAATTTCATAATATGGATATTTGTGTTTTTCTACTTAACTATTTTTTTGTTCACTCTCTCTCCTTTATCAGAAATTGCTGTTACAATATAAGCCGCATTAAGAGAATTGCTTAGCTCTATTACAAAATCTGTATCAGTCTTCACTTTCTTTTTAGACAGTATCAATCTTCCATTCATATCATGAACGGTAATATCTGCTGTTTTCCAATCCGGATCAAAATGAACAATATAGCTTTCGATAGCTTTATTATAGGCAACTACGGTTCTTGATGGCTTCGCAATATCATCTACTGCCAATGTGCCATTTGGTTTACCATAATAAAGACCATATTCTGAAGTATTCACAGGAATAATTGCATTTTGCTTAATTTCTGCTACACTTCCATTAGAAGGTTTATAATAAAAACCTATGCCTGTAGAAAGATTAACACTACCATCCTGAATAGGTGCTGTATTTTCTAAAATTTGAAATTTTAAGGACTTAATATCTTTGTTGTACAAAACCAAGGGAACCTGCTTTCCTAAAAAGTCTTTTTCATTAGCTTCGTTAATGTACAACCAATAAGTATTAATATAGTTGTCGTCATACCCACCATTCACACTTTCTTCATAAGTTCCTATTATATCTGTAGAAGTAGCTACAACCTGTGTTTTAGGCTGGCTACTGTGTCCTGTTATCGCATCGGGATATACCACATAATAGGTGCGTCCTATTTCGGTTCCTTGTTGATTAAGTCCTATAACAGCCAACTGCTTTACCGTACCACTATTAGATGTTGATTTAGATGCCGCTCTATTGGCTGTAACATCGTAATTTGTTCCATCTGCTCTTGCCGTGTAGTTAAACCTTCTAAGTGTATTAAAATTAAGAACAGGTGCAGACACATTATCAGCAAGTTTAATTACAAAAGTCTGCATGGGTTTAATAACAAGATTATCGATATCTCCTACTGGAACCGTCGGAGCCTGTCCTGAAGTAAATGTAATATATTTTGCACCTGTAGAGTAAGTACTTCCGTTAGAATCTGTATTTACTGTTCCCGGATCATATCGAATTCCTCGGATATTTGCTATGGCATTCCCATCACCCGTTGTTGCAGATTCAATATATCCTATTCTTGACAAGTCCAAATTGGTCAAGAATGGATTTCCAAACTGATAAATATTTTTTCCGTAATTTCCTGTCCAAAGATTTGAACTATAATCAAACGCATCTTGCAAATAAGAGTTATAAGTTTCACCATAATAGTTCCTAATAGATCCTCCCGCCCCAAAAATCAAAGCAGCTCCTGCGTCTTTCAAAGTTTCTGTAATACCATCTGCATAAGGAACGCCTCTTAAGGTAAAAGTTTGAGAACTCGTATCAAGTGAAGAAGAGCCCAACATATAATATGCTGTGTTTTTTGGAGTAGTAGAGGCGGTTGATAAGCCATCTGAACGAACTCTCGCATTGTTCCAAGTTAAAATCTCATTTTGAGACCACCTAGTATTACTAAAAGTTTTCCCCAGTTCTGTATTTAGAGTAGATAATTGTTTTTGATAAAAAGGAAGTGCTATTTGTTGATAAGTACCGTGTTTAACATTTCTAAACTCCTTATCCACGATTCCTTTTATAGCTCCTTGTGCAACTCCGGTAATATAAAGTTGCCCATAGGTAGAATAATTGGTAAGATCGGTAAGTTTAAGTATAAAATTTCCTCCGGTAGTCTTATCTGTAACTCCATCTGCTAAATAGGTATAAAAACCTCCTCCATTAATCATAACGTTTCCGCTATTTTCTACCCTACCATCTCCTACCGTAACCACAGTACCTCCACTATAAACTAAGGCATCTTTTTGGACGTAGGCGGCACCTCCTTGTCCCACATAGGTCAACACTTGTGCATTAACACTATATAAGAATGAAAAGACTCCTAAAATTAATAATTTTTTTCTCATTTTATCGTTTGTTTTTTATTTCTAAACTTTTATTTACATCATATAATGCTCCGAATACAAATGTATAATTTTTTTTTCAATTACAAAATTTTACATACAAGAAAGTTAAAATATTATATATCTATATGGTCTATATTAATCGTTTTTTCTGCACGATCTATTTCATACATATAATCTTCCAAGGCTTTTTCAACAACCCCTCTAAGTCCTCTCGCCCCTAGTCCTTTATCTATAGTATAATCTACTATTTCCTCTAAAGCCTTGCCAGAGAATGCAATTTTTATGCCATCTAATCTAAATAATTCTTTATATTGGTTGATAATCGAATTTTTAGGCTCCGTTAAGATTCTCAGCATGGTTGCCTTATCCAACTTATCCAAGTGAGTAACGATAGGAAAACGCCCCAATAGCTCGGGAATGAGACCGAAACTTCTTAGATCCGTAGCATCTAACTTATTCAGAATATATTCATCATCGTCTCCTTTATTAAGTTTCTCGGAACTGAAACCAATAGCCTGTTTATTGAGCCTTCTTTCGATGATTTCTTTAATCCCATCAAAGGCTCCACCTGCAATAAACAGAATATTTTGGGTATTTACCTGAATGTATTTTTGGTCGGGGTGTTTTCTTCCTCCTTGTGGCGGAACATTTACAATACTTCCTTCCAACAATTTCAGTAATCCCTGCTGAACGCCTTCCCCCGAAACGTCTCTGGTAATGCTGGGATTATCGGATTTTCGAGCAATTTTATCTATTTCATCTATAAAAACAATTCCTCTTTCAGCTTTTTCAACATTATAATCGGAAACCATTAACAACCTCGACAAAATACTCTCCACATCTTCTCCTACATAGCCCGCCTCGGTAAGAACCGTGGCATCTACGATACAAAAAGGAACATTGAGCTGTCTGGCAATGGTTTTCGCCAAGAGTGTTTTTCCCGTTCCTGTTTCGCCTACCATGATGATATTGGATTTTTCAATCTCTACGGATTTATTTTCGTCGGTATTGTGTGCCAATCGCTTATAATGATTGTAAACCGCTATGGAAAGTTGTTTTTTAGCCTTCTCTTGGCCAATAACATATTCATCGAGAAATTCTTTAATTTCTCTTGGTTTTTTCAGTTCGGTGACAGATGTTGGTTGCGAAGAATTGTTTTCCGCAGAGGATTCTTTTACAATAGTATGTGCTTGTTCGATACAGAGATTACAGATATATCCGTTTTGCCCTGAAACCAAGACATCTACCTCATTTTTTTTTCTTCCACAAAAGGAACATTCGTTAGGGTTCATTTAAAAATATATTGATACGTGATGAATGAAAATCTCACCCCGATAATTGACAATCGTGAGTGCATTATAATAAAAAAACTTCAATACGAATATTGAAGTTTCCAAATATAAAGATTATTGTTGTGAAATCCTTTGTTGAATTTCCTGATATTCTTCGGGAGTGAATTGAAGTCTCTCGTTCAGAAAGTTTAAATCTTTCATTTCGTTTAAAGGAACAAGATGAATATGGGCATGAGGCACTTCTAACCCAACTACTGCAACCCCTACTCTTACACAAGGGATAGCGGTTCCTATTTTTTTGGCAACTTGCTGAGCAAAAGCCCACAGATTCTTGTATTCTTCGGTTTCCAGATCAAAAATTAAATCTACTTCTTTTTTAGGAATAACCAATGTATGTCCTTTTGCTAAAGGCATAATATCAAGAAATGCTAAGTGATGCTCATCTTCTGCTATTTTGTAGCAAGGAATTTCTCCGTTGATGATTTTAGTGAATATTGAACCCATCGTGTTTATTTAAATGCTTCAAATACTTTTGTTCTTTTTTCGTCTACAATGTTATTTCTAAAACTTCAAACGAAAGTTTGTTTCCGTTGGGCAAAATTATTTCCGCCAACTCTCCTACCTCTTTTCCTAAAATGCCTTTTGCAATAGGAGTATTTACAGAGATTTTTCCGGTTTTCAAATCACTTTCGTTATCGGGCACTAAGGTAAATGTCTGCTCTTTTTTGGTATCTTTATTCAACAGCCTTACCGTGGTAAGAATGGACACTTTAGAGGTATCCAACTGACTTTCATCGATTATTTTGGAATTCGCAATAAGATCCTGAAGTTTAGCAATCTTCATTTCCAACATTCCTTGTGCTTCTTTAGCTGCGTCGTATTCTGCATTTTCGGATAAATCTCCTTTGTCTCTGGCATCAGCAATTTGTTGTGTAATTTTTGGTCTTTCAACAGATTCCAAATGTTCTAGTTCGGATTTCATTTTATCTAATCCTTCTTTAGTAACATAACTCATAACTTCATTTTTAGTGTGATATTATAATATAAAAAAATATCCGACCTTTGCCGGATACTATCGTTTAAATTTTCTAACGCAAAGATACTAAAATATTTTAATATGCAACCAAATTCTTTTATGAAATATTTCATAATTTTATTGATTCTCAGTCAATTAAATATTTTTAATGCTTGTTCTAACAGAAATGACACCGTCAATTGTTTTCCCAACCAAGTCATTAGAGCAGAAATATCTCTAAACCTCCCCAAATACTTTACAGAACTTAATAATAATGGGTGGACGTATATTAATGAACAACAAAGCGGAACTCGCGGATTAATCTTGGTGAAATACGGAAATGAATTTTTAGTTTTTGATAGAAATGCCCCACACATATGCCCCGACAGCAATACAACACTGGAAGTGGTAAACAATAACAAAATTGTGTGCCCCAAAGATGGTGCCGAATGGATGATAAACGGAACTCCTATAAAAATATCTTCTCTCCCCCCAAAAAACTACGCTTCATCATACAGCTCCTCTACAGGAATTTTAACTATTTACAACTAGCCCAATAGGGTTTCTTATAAAGTATCCTGCTACTCACAACGGCATAAAAACTTTATGGCACGCAAGTTGAATCACTCATATCATAACCTATAAAATTATTTAGTAATGAAAAATATCAAAAAATTAGCCTTGCCATTGTTAGTAGTTACTCTTTCTACAACTGCCTTGGTAAGTTGCGAGAGAACGGTTGAAGTTCCTGTACAACAGAAAGATAATGACACTTATTCTGCCGTATACGAACTAAGAAATGTAAATTTTGAAAAAAATACAAGCACAGGCATGTACCAAATTGCAAAAAAATTCATCACTCCTCTTTACGATGCCGATCAGGTACTTATTTACCGACAATCCGGCACCAATACATTGGGTTCTCCCATTTGGCAATCGATTCCCGTAACACTCTACTATGCCAACAATGTAGAGTTTGATTACGGATTTGATTTTAGTAAACACGATTTCGTGATTAAAGCAGGTGGAAATGTAGACCCTGCTACAATGCCAAACAACATCAACAACCAGACTTTTCGGGTAGTTATTGTTCCCGGATACTTTGGTAAGGCTTCGGTAGACAAAACCAACTACACAGAAGTGATTAAATTCTACAATATCGACGAAAGCAAACTTCAAGTATTGTAGAAATAAAACCACCGAAAGATAATATGAAAAAATCCCACCGAAAGTTTTCGATGGGATTTTTTTTGGTATAAAGAATTTTGTTTACTTAAAATTCATGGGATATTTATTATTAGAATAAGAGCTAAGGCTCGCTTTTAAAGATCCTACCGCCAGTTTGGCTTCAACTTCTACGGGAATATGGTTTTGATCGTTGGTTACCCACATAGTTACTCCTTCTTTTTCTTTAAACACCCTTCCGCTCATTACCGAAGGAATTATTTTGAGACATTCTATGGTTCCGAATTTTGTCTTTTTATTTTCTACACCCACTACTTTTAGCATAAAAGGATAGGATTCGTCATCAATCCAAATATTCATTTTCACATAATTCCCTACCTTAAATTTAGAATTTTCGATACTTCTGAGATAATAGAAAGAAGACAACATATCCTGAATACCCTTCATGGTTTTGAAATTTCGGGTACCTTTATCTAACTTATTATTAAGAACCAGCGTTTGGTTGTCGTGATCAAAGGTAGTCTCATAATGTCTTCTATAGCTTCCTTCCGAAACGTTTCGTACATAGAAACTGGGTAAGCCTGTTGCAATGTCTATATAGCTCTCGTAGATGTCATCTACCTTAAAAAATGCTCTTACCATTCCTGTACTTTTTCCTACACCTGTTACACGGTAATGCGGTCTTCCTTTGTAATTGATTTGTGTAGCCGAAAGATTAGCCGTACCGGCATTGAGAATACCATAATGAATTCTGTACGAAAGTTTTTCGCCATTGTTGATATTGTCGATTTGAGCAAAAAATAAAGACGATACTAATAATGCGAATGTTGCAAAGATTCTATTCATAACGAATTAAAAATTATTTTTTGATTTTGAAAGGCAAATTCTTTGCCAAAACTACATAATTTTCATTTTGATATAAAATCCAAAAAAAGCAAGTATTTCAAAAACAAATAGAAATATAGTTTACCCCCCCAGTTCGGGATAAAATATTTAATCGCAAAGAATACAATTTTAGAATCTTCAAAGATAATATTCGTACCCCTTGTGCAAAAACTATGCGACCTTGTATTAAAGTTTTAATGATTTTCAAATTTTTGTGATGTATTGAAAAAGTATAGTTTTTATAAATTAAAGAAATCAACTAAATTTACTTACAAAAACTTTGACGAAAATAAAAAAATGATATATTTGGATAAATAATTAAAAAAAGACACGTATGGGATTTATACAAGAATTTAAAGATTTTGCTATTAAAGGAAATGTTGTAGATTTAGCAGTTGCAGTAATTATGGGAGGGGCTTTCGGAAAAATTGTCTCTTCTTTTGTAGACGATGTAGTAACACCTCTTTTACTCAATCCGGCTCTAAAAGCTGCCAATGTAGCCAGTATAGCAGAACTCACATGGGGAACTGTAAAATATGGGAATTTCTTGGCAGCGGTTATCAATTTTACTTTTATTGCTTTCGTAATGTTTTTGATGGTTAAGGTAATGAACAAGCTCAAAAAACCGGCAGAAGAAGTTTTGGCAGGTCCTACTCAGGAAGAATTGTTAACCGAAATTAGAGACTTACTCAAAAAATAAAACTCATATGCCTAAAATTTCATTTTGAAACACTAGGCAACAATAAATAATAATGGAGGCTGCCTCAAAAGGGCGACCTCTTTTTTTTGAAAACCCATGTAACGTTTGTCAATTTTCTCTACTAACTACCCAGAAATATTCCTATGAAGAACCTTGAGCATGAATTTTTGGAAAAAATTGAAAATCACAAAGCTATGATTTTCAAAATTTCTAAAATGTATGTAGACGGGAAAGAAGATAGAGCTGACTTATATCAGGAAATTATTTTTCAGACATGGAAAGCCTATCCTTCTTTTCAAGGCAAGAGCGAATTTTCTACTTGGTTGTATCGTGTAGCGCTTAATACTGCTATTGTTTTCCTAAAATCGGAAAAGAAACGCCATATTTTTTCAAGACAAGAAACCTATCAATCCTATCAATTAGATATAAAAGATGAAAAATACGATCACGAAAAAGATACACAAATAGAACGGCTATACCAAGCTATCCACCAACTCAACCCAATCGACAAAGCCTTGATATTCTATAGTTTAGAAAATTATTCGCATCGGCAGGTTGCCGAGCAAATGGGAATTACAGAAGTTAATGCCCGAGTAAAACTCAATAGAGCAAAGAATAAACTAAAAGAACTGCTATACACCGAAAACAAGACAACAACAAAATAATACCTCGAAGAAATATGGATATTAAAGATATTTGGGAGCAAGACAAATCGGAAGCTACCCCTGAAATAAGTTTAGAACAAAGACAGAAAATTCATTTTCCGTTGGAAATCATCAGGAAAAATATGAAGATGGAATTTTGGTTTACCGTTTTAACTTATCCTCCTCTTGTTTTAGCCTTATTTTACTGGATAAAAGATACCAAAGCTCTATTTTTTTCACTTCTTTTGGTAGCCATGATGTTACTGATTACTTATTATTATTTTAGAAAGTTCAGCCATCTTTATCAGAGGATTTCAATCAAAAATTTAGACACTTACCATCATTTATCAGAGCTAAAATATGAATTGAAAATAAATGCAGAGTTATACAAATCTTATTACGTAGCCGCCATTCCTATTATTTTTTGCGAATTGGTTTTAATATTTGAGCACTTGCCGGTAAAAGCACTATTGATGAGCCCTATTTCTATGTTAATGTTTATAATGATTTTGCTCTTTTCCTTATTATTTCTGTATTTCTATGGAAAAGTTTGGTTCGAAGGATTTTATGGGAAACACATAAAACAGATAACAAACTTAGTAAATCTTTTGGTTAGAAGAGAAGATGAACTGAGCCAATACGAGACATCTACTCTACCCAAACTAAATTTTCCCTTTGTTGATAAAACCCAAAAATGGTTAGCAGGAAAATACGGCGAAAACAAGGCCAGGCTATACAATACAATATTATGGCTCATTTTAGGATTTCTGATTTTGCTTATTGCATCTTTTGTATTAGGCTTCTTGATTGGATACTTACAATTAGCAGGAAAACTGATGCCTAAAATTTAGCATTATTTATAACCAAATACAGTTAAAAAAGAGCTGTCCTTTTTCGACAGCTCTTTTTGTTTAATTTTTATCATGAAGAATATAACTTGTTATTTTTTTCACCTTCATGTTTTCAAATTCATAAATATCGCAGAAATAGTTTTTAATCATCAATCCGCTGTGCATTTCTACAGTAATAATGCCGTTGTTAAATACCGTTTCCCCATCTTCCAAAAAGTGGGAGTAAGTAACATCTACGACTCTTTTCGGAGCATTTTTCTTTAAAAAAAGTTCCAAATCATCGAGTTTGTCCACCGAAAACATACCCGGCCAATCCATAACAAAATCATGGGCAAACCACGTCCTCACTTCCGAGAAGTCAGAAATTTCGAAGGCTTTATTAATGTTTTTTACAATTTCTTTCTTTGTCATTTTTTATTTTACAGCTTTCAATGCTGCTTCATAATCGGGTTCTTGTGCAATTTCGGGAACTTGCTCGGTATACACAACAGTGCCGTTCTCGTCCAAAACAATTACTGCACGACTTGCCAATCCCTGAAGCGGTCCGTTGGTAATTTTCAACTGATAATCATCAGCAAAATTCCCTCTGAAATCCGATAAATTAATCACTTTTTCCAATCCTTCGGCAGCACAAAACCTTGTTAAAGCAAAGGGTAAATCCTTAGAAATATTGAGAATTACCGTATTTTCTAATGCCGAAACCTCTTCGTTGAATTTTCTGGCAGATGCCGCACAAATGCCGGTATCTATACTTGGAAAAACATTCAAAACCACTTTTATTCCTTTGAAATCGGACAGTTTTTTCTCGGTTAAATCCGAAGCAACCAAAGTAAATTCTTTTGCAGTTTCGCCTATTTTAGGTAGCTCTCCTATGGTATTAATAGGATTTCCTTTTAATGTAATCTGTGCCATATTTTTTATTTTAAATAATTAAAATTTTTCCAAAGATAAATTTTATTTTTTTGAATGTCATCTATACCAAAAATTGATTCCTTATAATTATGAAATAAATTAAAACCCTTGTACTCTATACTATCAGGATACCTTCTTTGGATATTTTTGTTTGTTTTATGTTATCCTCTATTATAGACATTTCTGATTTCAAAAATACAAATTAAAAATAATGTTTTTCGTAATACTTTGCCAACAATACCTATTTTTGCTTAAATAATAAAAAACTATTGATACAATGCAAAAGATTAAAGTAGCAAACCCTGTAGTAGAAATGGATGGCGATGAAATGACCCGAATCATCTGGCAATTCATAAAAGAAAAATTGATTACGCCTTATTTGGATATAGACATCAAGTACTACGATTTGGGAATTGAAAACAGAGATGCTACTAATGACCAAGTGACTATAGATGCTGCAGAAGCAATCCAAAAATACAATGTAGGAATTAAGTGTGCCACCATAACTCCTGACGAACAAAGGGTAGAAGAATTTCACTTAAAAAAAATGTGGAAGTCTCCCAATGGCACTATTCGTAATATCTTAGGCGGAACTGTTTTCCGAGAGCCTATCATCATCAAAAATATCCCGAGATTGGTTACCACATGGGACAAGCCTATCATTATAGGAAGACATGCTCATGGCGATCAGTACAAAGCTACCGATTTCCGAACCTTTGGTAAAGGTAAACTCACAATGACTTTTACTCCCGAAGACGGAGCAGAGCCTTTTACCAAAGAAGTTTACCATTTCGATGGAGATGGAGTTGCTTTAGCCATGTACAATACAGACGAGAGTATCTACGGATTTGCTCGCTCTTGCATGAATTATAGCATATCCAAAAAAATGCCGCTGTACCTTTCAACTAAAAATACAATCCTAAAGGCATACGATGGAAGATTCAAAGACATTTTCCATGAAGTATACGAAAATGAATTCAAAACCAAATTCGAAGAATTGGGAATTACCTACGAACACCGATTGATAGATGACATGGTAGCATCTGCCATGAAATGGCATGGTGGCTTTGTTTGGGCTAGTAAAAACTATGATGGCGACGTACAATCGGATAGTGTAGCACAGGGATTCGGGTCTTTAGGACTTATGACCTCTGTTCTCATCACACCAGATGGCAAAACTGTAGAAGCAGAGGCTGCTCATGGTACCGTTACCCGCCATTACAGAATGCACCAACAAGGTAAACCTACTTCTACCAATCCTATTGCTTCTATTTTTGCATGGACAGGCGGTTTGAGATACCGAGGGAAATTTGATAACAATCAGGAGCTAATAGATTTCGCCCAAAAACTAGAAGAAACGTGTATTGAAGTAGTAGAAAACGGGAAGATGACCAAAGACTTGGCAACACTTACCAAAGAGCATGTTACAGAAAAAGATTATCTCAACACTCAAGACTTTTTAGATGCCATTAATGAGGCTTTTAGAAAAAAATTGCAAAGTAATTAATATATTATAGTGGTTTATCATTAATTGAAAGGCTTTCCGAGCAATCGGAGAGCTTTTTTTATGACCCAATTATATACTATTTTTTTCAGTTGTTTAAATCTCGTTTTAGCAAACAAAATTATCACAAATCGTTCAGTTTTCAAGATTTAATAAATAATCAATTTATTTTTGGCAAGATTATTGTTATCAGCTTAACAATAAAACAAATTATTCACTTTATTAATAATTTGCATAAAATTTAAAAACAATAAATACAAACCAGATGAAAAAATTATTGAATTTAAGCGAAGAAAAGAATTTGAACGAAATTCTCTTTGCCGGACGCAACAAGGACTACGGAGCCTATGTTTTAAGAAACGAAGCAGATTACCAAACCACCAAGGCATTGTTTGCCGGAGTATTACTTTTCGGAAGCATAATGGGGATTGCTTATTTCACAACTCAGCCAAAACCAAAAGTGAGAACACCAGAAAAGAAACTTGAGTATGTTTTAACTCCCGTTAATGAAGGAAGACCTATCAAAAAGCAAAAAACAGCTACCATAACACCCAAAGCTACTTCTGAAACTCCTATAAAAACCGAAAAATATGTTGAACTCACTCCGGTACACAACCCCACTAAAGAGAGTATTATCTCTACCAAAAAGAAAATAGACGAAGCTGCAATAGGAACCGAGTATAAGAATGGTGAAACGCCTCAATCTTCCTTTACTCCTACTCACAACAACGGTTCTACAGGCACAGGATTCGGCAACGAGACAACAGAAATTCCGGTAAAAGAGGATATTATAAAGAATAAAGACCCTTATACCGTGGTAGATGTAGAAGCCAATTTCAATGGAGGAATAGAAGCCTTTCGAGCAAAAGTTTCCGAAAATTTCGATGCTTCCTCTATGAGTGGAGACGAAGGATTGGTCAATACAAGTGTTAGCTTTGTAGTAGAAATAGATGGTACAATTTCCAACATTAAAGCCAAAGGATCTAATGCCGATTTTAATGCCGAAGCAGAACGGACAATTAGGAAAATTAAAGGAAAATGGCAGCCGGCAAAAGTTAACGGGCAATGGGTACGATCTTACTTCAAAATTCCTATTACCATGAGGTTCGAATAAAAACCACCGAACCCTTCCAACTGAGCATTATCCAAAGATTTTTCTAAGACTTCAAACTCAAAACAAAAATCTACCAATTGAATTATCCACAATCTTTTCAATTTTGTGGATAATTTTTTTCGCCCCATAACTGATTAATTAACAATATTTTAACTTAAAAGAAGTTATTAACATTCAACAAAGCATTAAAAAAATCGTATTTTTGAACATTAAATCTGAAATATGGGTAAAATCATAGGCGTTGCCAATCAAAAAGGTGGAGTAGGTAAAACAACTACTTCCGTAAATTTGGCTTCAGCATTAGGCGTTTTAGAAAAAAAAGTTTTGTTGATTGATGCCGATCCTCAGGCAAATGCCACTTCCGGTCTGGGTATAGAAGAGGTGGTGTATTCTACCTATCATCTCTTGGAGCATAGTGCTGATGTCCGCGAATGCATTCAGCCTACCAATTCTCCGAATTTGGATATTATACCTTCTCATATAGACTTGGTAGCTGCCGAAATAGAATTGGTAGATAAGGAAAACCGAGAATATATGCTCAAGGAAGCTCTAATGCCTATAAAAGATGAGTACGACTATATTGTTATCGACTGTGCTCCGAGTTTGGGTTTAATTACCATCAATGCACTTACAGCGGCAGATTCTGTTATTATCCCTATTCAATGCGAATATTTCGCTCTGGAAGGTTTGGGGAAACTACTCAATACAATAAAAAATGTTCAGCGTATCCACAACAACAATTTGGATATCGAAGGGCTTCTTCTTACCATGTACGATTCTCGTTTAAGGCTTTCCAATCAGGTAGTAGAAGAGGTAAATACCCACTTTCCTGAAATGGTTTTCGAAACCATCATCAACAGAAATACAAGACTAAGCGAAGCTCCAAGTTTTGGGGAAAGCATCTTAAAATACGATGCCGAATGCAAAGGAGCTATTCAGTATATTCAATTAGCAGAAGAGGTTTTACTGAAAAACGAAACGACAATTAATAAATCATAAATGATTATTGATAAATGGTATTAAAGAATATCATCATCAATCATCAACCATCATCATTCATAAAACGGTATGAAAGACAAGAAAAGAGCTATGGGTCGCGGTTTGGGAGCCATATTGAGTGCAGAGCGTAAAGGTACAATTAATTCAGCTACCGATGAAGGAGCTGAAGTATTGGTGGGCAATATGGTAGAAGTCGCCATTGAAGATATTTACCCAAATCCCAATCAGCCGAGAACCCATTTTGACGAAAAAGCTCTAAATGAATTAGCAGAATCCATCAAGAGTTTGGGAGTTATTCAGCCCATTACCTTAAGAAAAGACGGCGAAAAATTCGAGATTATCTCGGGAGAGCGAAGATACAGAGCTTCTAAAATAGCCGGATTATCTTCCATTCCTGCCTATATTCGTTTGGTGAACGACCAAGAACTACTGGAAATGGCTTTGGTAGAGAATATCCAGAGAGAAGACCTCGATGCTATAGAAGTAGCACTTACCTACCAAAGATTGTTAGATGAAATAGGGCTTACCCAAGAAAATCTGAGCCAAAGAGTAGGAAAAGAACGAAGCACGATTACCAATTCTATTCGTTTGCTAAGGCTAAATCCCGATGTGCAACAAGCCATAAGAAACAGCATTATTTCTGCGGGACATGGCAGGGCAATTATCAGTTTAGAAAATGCCGGACACCAGCAACAACTTTTTGATAAAATCATCAAAGAAAAGCTCAATGTACGCCAAGCGGAACAGTTTGCACAAACTTTGAAAAATCAAAAAGAAACTCCCACTCATAAAACCCCAAAAGCACTTCCTAACCATCTCAAAAAAGCCGAGAAATCAATTGCAGACGCCTTGGAAATAAAGGTAGAAATTAAATCCTCGGGCAAAGGCAACAAAGGTAAGATTGTTCTGGATTTCAACAGTCCGGAAGAGTTGGAAAGAATCATCAAAGGTTTTAATGCTTAGTGGCTTAAAACGAATTTCTTTATTTCAATTAATGAGAAAAATACTTTTCATATTTATTTTCACTCTATCTCATTGTGTGTTTTCGCAACAGGTACAAGCCGTAGACAGCCTTAAAACAGAGAAAGAAGTGGTTGCAGAAATAGAGAAAGCCAATGCTACTCGCCAATTGGTTCGGTACAGCCCTACCAAAGCAGGTCTCTATTCTGCCGTATTGCCCGGATTAGGACAGTATTACAACAAAAAGTACTGGAAAATTCCTATCGTTTGGGGAGCAATAGGGACAGGTGTTGGGATTGCACTTTGGAACGAAAAGCAATACCAACGCTACCGCTCTGCATTCATCGCTGAATTGAACGGACAAACCCATGAGTTTTCAGGAATTCAAGGAATTGATTTGAAAACAGCACTGGGCAATACCCAAGACCGAATGAAGCGACAGAGGGATTACGCCATTGCTATTACGGCAGGCATTTATATTTTGAGTATTGTAGACGCTGTGGTAGATGCCCATTTATACGAAGGCAGAAAAGACCCCGACTTGGCAATATCGCCTGCGGTTCTTCATGATATTACGGGACAACAAAATGCAAAGGCAGGATTGGCATTCTCGTATACATTTTGAGTGAAAAGCTACCTGAATTCAGGTTATAAAAAATAATCACAAATAACTCTTCAAAGAGAATTTAGAATAAAATTAGGAATGAAAATAGCATTAGTAGGATACGGAAAAATGGGTACAATTATCAATGAGATTGCCCAGTCAAGAGGACACGAGGTTGTAGCAAAGCTCAACGAGTCACCAACTGTAGAGAATTTGAACAACCCCGATGTCGTGATTGAATTTTCGAGTCCCGAGTCAGCTTTTAGTAATATTAAATTCTGTTTGGAGCAGAAAATCCCTGTTATTTGCGGGACAACAGGCTGGCTGGAACAAAAGCCGGAAATAGAAAAAATCTGCGAAGCAGAAGGTTCGGCATTTCTTTACGGCTCCAATTTTAGTTTAGGAGTCAATTTATTTTTTGCCCTCAACGAGAGATTGGCTCAATTGATGAAACCTTTCATGAACGACTACAATTGTCAGTTAGAGGAAATTCATCATATTCATAAATTAGATGCTCCCAGTGGCACGGCAATTTCTTTAGCAGAAGGCATTATGGCACATTCCGATTTTACCTCTTGGAAGTTAGACGAGACCACAGAAACCAAATTAGGCATTCATGCCATAAGAAAAGATGAAGTTCCCGGCACGCATAGTGTTTTCTATCGTTCGGAGGTAGATGAAATCGAAATTAAACATACGGCTTTCAACAGAAATGGTTTTGCATTGGGTGCCGTAATTGCTGCCGAATGGATTAAAGGAAAAAAAGGAAACTTTACCATGAAAGAAGTATTGGGACTATCATAGTGTAACGAATTGGCAAAAAAACTACTAATCAACCAAACATACCATTAATTAAAATATAAAAGATGGATTACATTCTTACCTATTCCTTATATGTACTTGTTTTGAGTATTTTGATGGGAATTTCTACATGGAAACTATTTCAAAAAATGGGATACAGCCCAATAGCGGCTTTCATTCCTTTTTATAACTACTTCATTATCCTAAAAACCACCAAAAATCCTAAATGGTGGACTATTTTGGCATATCTTCCCATTGTAGGAAGCATTATGATGAGCGTTTTTCATTTGTTTTTGATGAAAAAATTCGACAAGTCGAGCCCCATTCAAAAATTATTGACGGTTTTTCTTCCGTTTATTTATATGGCTACTGTAAACTATTCTCCCAGCACACAAATGGTAGATTACGAAAACCAGCAGGAGGACAAGAAAGAGTCTTTTATAGGCTCTATTACCTTTGCAGTAGTATTTGCAACCCTTATTCATACTTTTTCGTTTCAGCCTTTTGGGATTCCTACGGGTTCTATGGAGAGAACCTTGTTGGTTGGGGATTTTTTGTTTGTTAACAAGCTCAACTATGGCTACAGAATGCCTATGAGACCATTGGCTCTTCCTTTTTTACAAGGAACCATATTCGACACCGGTGAAAAAGCAAACCCCAAAGACGATCCTAAATCTTATGTAGAAGCGGTTAAACTACCCTATTTAAGATTACCGGGTTGGGAAAAAGTGGAAAAAAATGATATTGTAGTTTTCAACTATCCCGATGATAGCGTACACATAGCCATAGACAGAAAAGATCCTTACGTGAAAAGATGTGTAGCTGTAGGCGGCGATGTGGTAGAGATGAAAGCAGGAAAACTCTTCATCAACGGAAAACCGGAACACAGAATGGGAGATGCCGAAGTTCAGCAAGCCTACAGAGTAACCACCAATTCCCAATTGGATATTAAAAATTTGTACAAAACTTATGGCTTTTTATCGGTTACCGAAGATCAAAAAGACCATGGCTTTCAATACGATTTTTCAGGGTTAACAGATGGTTTGGCTAAAGAAATCAAACAACTCAACGATGTGGTTTCGGTAGAACCCAAAATAGATTCTTTGGGACAGCATGAGATTTCTTATTACCCCAACATTCCTCAATCTATTGAAAATCAGCGTTTGGTTTTAAGCAATAAAATCAATTATTCGGCTACTATTTTCCCTCACAACAAACCTTGGAATATAGATTGGTACGGACCTTTGAAAATTCCTAAAAAAGGTGACATTATCACGTTGACAGCCGATAATCTCCCTACCTATCAAAAACTCATTAAAGAATATGAACATAATGATTTGGAAATAAAGGGTGGAAAATTCTTCATCAATGGTAAGGAAACCAATACCTATACCGTACAACAAGACTATTATTTCATGATGGGAGACAACCGCGACTCTTCCTTAGATGCTCGATTTTTTGGTTTTGTTCCCGAAACCCATATCGTAGGAAAACCCATGTTTACTTGGATGAGTGTAGAAGGTTTGTTTTCCGACAGTAACTCCTCCTATCAAGCAGACGGCAAAAGAATAAGATGGGACCGAATGTTTAAAGCAACCAATACCGGAGATCCTAATAAAACCTCTTATTGGTGGGTTGCTGCCATAGTTTTAACTTTGTTTTTCGGTTGGGATTTCTTTGCTAAATTTTTCAAGAAAAAGAAAGGGTAGTATTATTATAAATATTTTTTAATAAATTTAGGCTTCGATAAAATTTTATCGAAGCCTTTTTTGTTTAAATCTTAAAAACATGAGAAAACAATTATCCATCTTAGCTTTAGTCTTATCATCACTCTTGGTTTTTGCCCAGCAAATCCCTGTTTTAACCAAAGATATTGCTCTAAAATTGGCGGAAAAACCACTCCATTGTATCAATCAGGAGTATCCCAATAAAACGGCACACGTGATTAATGCTGAAGCAGATGCTAAAATGACACCTCAGGAATTGCACCCCGCTTTTTATGGCTGCTTCGATTGGCACAGTAGTGTTCATGGACATTGGATGTTGGTGAAGTTACTGAAATTACACCCCGATATTTCTACATACGATGAAATTATTCGATTGTTAGACAGCTCTTTTCAAGCAGATAAGATACAAGTAGAAGCCGAATATTTCGATAAATGGCAAGTAGCAAAAAATTTTGAGAGAACCTACGGCTGGGCTTGGTTGCTAAAGTTAGATGAAGAACTTGCCACATGGAACCACCCAAAAGCCAAAAAATGGCATCAAAACTTAAAACCATTAACCGATAAAATTCTTCTGCTTTGGAAAGCATATCTACCTAAACAAACCTATCCCAACAGAACAGGAGTTCACCCCAATACAGCTTTTGCCATGGCTTTTGCTATCGATTGGGCAAGAACTGTAAAGGATATTGACTTTGAAAAACAACTAATGGAAAAATCAAAATATTTTTACCTGAAAAATACCAAAACTCCTGCATATTTGGAACCCGATGGTTCAGATTTTTTTTCGCCCAGTTTACAAATTGCCGATCTCATGCACAGGATACTGCCTCAGAAAGAATACGTAAAGTGGTTCAATGCGTTTTATGAGAAAAGAAGCATAGAAAACATCAGCCAAATCCCTGTAGTAAGCGATATTAACGATTACCAAACCGTTCATTTGGTAGGCTTGTCTTTTACCCGTGCGTGGTGCATGAAAGGGATTGCCAATAAGCTACCTGCCAATCACCCACTCAAACAACAATTGAAAATAACCGCTAATCGGTTTTTGTCTAATGCCCTACCTTTGGTTTTTCAGGGAAACTATGGCGGAGACCATTGGTTGGGAAGTTTCGCCGTATATGCTTTGAGTGTAGAATGATACTTTAAATCATAAAACTTTGTCTCGAATTTATTCGTTTCCACCCATTGTTTCCGAAACTTCCAAAATTTTAATTTTGGGGTCTATGCCCAGCGTAAAATCTTTGGAAAAACAACAATACTATGCTCATCCTCAAAACCATTTTTGGAGGATTATTTTTTTACTTTTCAACGAAGAGTTTTCTGCAGATTATAACGTAAGAATCCATGTTTTAGAAAAAAATAACATTGCCCTTTGGGATGTTATTGAAAGTTGCGAAAGAAAAGGCAGTGCTGATACCGAAATAAGAGACGAATGGAACAATCATATTCCCGATTTGTTGAAGCAGTTCCCTCACATCAAAGCTATTTTTTGTAACGGACAAAAATCCCACAAAAATCTACAGAAACTTTTAGGCAAAAACTTTGAAATGCCCATTTATTTATTACCATCTACAAGTCCGCTTCATACAATTTCTTTGGAAAGAAAATGGGAAGAATGGAAAAAAATTTTGGAGTATACTTCATAGAAACCGGTCGAAATCTGTCCCGAAAAACTTTATTTTTCGATTGAATCTTATCTATTTGTTCCGAATTTTCCTTACCTACAAAGGCTTTACAGCTTATTTCTCAAAAGACTTGACAAAGGGGTGCTCGATGTCGTATATTTGCAGCCGGAAACGGAAGAGCCGTTTCCTTTACTTTTTTAATAAATTATATTTTGAAGATGAAAACATCCGACTTTAATTTTACTTTACCTGAACACCTTTTGGCGGAACACCCATCGGAACACAGAGATGAGGCGAGATTAATGGTCCTAGACCGTAAGTCTCAAACCATTGAGCATAAATTATTTAAAGATGTCATAGATTATTTTGACGAAAATGATTTATTTATATTCAACAATACCAAGGTTTTTCCGGCAAGATTGTACGGAAACAAAGAAAAAACCGGAGCTAAAATTGAAGTTTTTCTTTTGAGAGAACTCGATAAAGAAACCAGAGTTTGGGATGTATTGGTAGATCCGGCACGTAAAATAAGAATTGGGAACAAACTATTCTTTACCGAAGACGAATCTTTAGTAGCAGAAGTAATTGATAATACCACTTCCAGAGGAAGAACCTTAAGATTTCTCTATGATGGTTCTTACGAGGAGTTTAGAAAAAAACTCAAAGAATTAGGCGAAACACCCCTTCCTAAATACATTAAAAGAGATGTAGAACCCGAAGACGCAGAGCGTTACCAAACGATTTATGCCAAAGTAGAAGGTGCCGTAGCAGCTCCTACTGCCGGTTTGCATTTCTCAAAACATTTAATGAAAAGATTGGAAATCAAAGGGATTAATTTTTCGGAAGTAACCCTGCATGTAGGTTTGGGAACCTTTAACCCAATTGAAGTAGAAGACCTTTCTAAACACAAAATGGAATGCGAAGAAGCCATTATTGATGAAAAAAATGCAGCTATTATCAACAAAGCAGTAGAAGAAAATCGCAAAGTATGTGCTGTAGGTACAACTACCATGAGAGCCATTGAAACATCGGTATCATCTAACCGAAAAATATCGGCCTATCAGGGTTGGACCAATAAGTTTATTTTCCCGCCTTACGATTTCGGAATTGCCAATACTATGATTACCAATTTCCATACGCCAAAATCTACATTACTGATGATGATTGCTGCGTTTGCAGGAAAAGATTTCGTTATGGAAGCCTACCAACAAGCCGTAAAAGAAGAATATAAATTCTACTCCTACGGAGATGCAATGTTGATTTTGTAAAATAGATATAATGTACTATGTACAAAGTATGTTGTATGCTATGTACATAATGTATAATGAGAGTATAGGACACATTCATTGAATAGTTGATGAACGTTTTTTGATATAGCATTATCTAAAATTCTATAACTTCAAATCATTGTACTTTGTACATAGGACATTGTACAAAGTACAACAAGAAAAAATGAAAGATATCCGAACTTTATCATTAGATCAACTCAAAGAATATTTTGTTTCGTTGGGCGAAAAGCCCTTTCGTGCAAAGCAGGTATACGACTGGTTATGGTCCAAAAACCTGCATTCTATTGATGAAATGACCAATCTTTCAAAGGATTTACGTGAGCGTATTTCTAAGGAATATGTCATTAATCCTATTTCTGTAGATCAACTTCAAAAATCTTCGGACGGAACCATAAAGAACGGGGTAAAACTACACGACGGGCTTTTGGTAGAAAGTGTCTTGATTCCTACCGAAACGCGTACTACAGCTTGTGTTTCATCACAAGTAGGTTGCTCCCTGAACTGTGAGTTTTGTGCTACTGCTCGCCTCAAAAGAATGCGAAACTTAGAAGTTGCCGAAATAGTAGATCAGGTAGCACTTATTGACCAACAGAGTAAGTTGTACTTCGGGAGACCGCTTTCCAACATCGTTTTTATGGGCATGGGAGAGCCTATGATGAATTATAAAAACGTAGTAGATGCCATTAAAAAAATAACCGAACCTGAAGGGCTGGGAATGTCTCCACGCAGAATTACAGTTTCTACATCGGGAATTCCGAAAATGATAAAAATGTTGGCAGAAGAAGATTTAAGGGTAAAGTTAGCTTTGTCTTTGCATTCGGCAATCGAAGAAAAGAGAAACGAAATTATGCCATTTTCCGACAAATTTCCGCTAACCGAAATTATGCAGAGCTTGCAATACTGGTACGAAAAAACAGGCAACATCATTACTTTCGAATATTGTGTCTGGAAGGGCATCAACGATAAAGATGAAGACATTAAAGCTCTGATAAAATACTGTAAACAAGTTCCTTCCAAAGTTAATTTGATTCAGTATAACTCCATTGGTGATGGTAAGTACGACCAAAGTAATCCGGCAGCCATGGAAAACTATGTTCGCCAGTTAGAGAAAAACGGAATTACCGTAATGATTCGCCGAAGCCGAGGAAGTGACATTGATGCAGCGTGTGGACAATTGGCAAACAAAACAGCGGAATAGTTTTTTATGAAGAAAATCGCGATTTTACTGGCGATTCTGTTTGCCGGCTTATTTTTCTCCCAAAAACAAGAACGTTTACCCCTTCACAAATATAGAGTGGCTGCACTTTCGGATTCTTTGCAGGAAACCTCCGGTCTTACTTTTTTCAATAATAAACTCTATACTATAAACGATGGCGGAAACACCTCAGAAATATTCGAAATCAACCCGAAAACAGGCGAAATTCTACAAAAGATAACTACTCATCTTCCCAATAAAGATTGGGAGGCTATAACTAACGACGGAGAAAACCTGTTCGTAGGTGAATTTGGGAACAATGCAGGAAGCAGGAAGGATTTGGGCATATATCGGTTACAGATATTAGAAGACGAGATGATCTCTTCACAGGTAATTCCGTTTCAATATTCCTTCCAAACTGACTTTTCCAAACAATATTTCAACCACGATTACGATGCCGAGGCAATGATTTTTTTAGAAAATCATATTCATCTTTTTACCAAAAATTGGAAAAGCAAAAGTGTTTCACACTATATCATTAATCCCAAAAGTATTGAAATTCAAAATTTAGAGCCTGTAGAAAGTTTTCCTACCGGTTTTGTGGTTACAGATGCCGCTTATTTTGAAAATAAGCTATACCTTGTAGGCTATAATAAAAAAGCCAAGGTGTATCTCATGATTTTTGAAAATAGCAACGGATTGTTTTTTAATAAAAATCCTAAAAAATATCGTCTGGGATCAGCTTTTTCCATAGGACAAGTAGAAGGGATTGCCGTAAATAAAGATGGTATTTATATTTCTAACGAAAGCTTTAGAAAGCTGATTTTCAATGTAAAACAAAGTTTGTATTTTATTCCTTTTTCGGAACTGAAAGAATAAAAAGTTCATGAATAAAGTTTGAGATGATATTTGTTGCACACAAGAAAAAAAGTGTTTAGCATTTATAGTTTTCTCATTCAATTATAAAAACCTTATATTGCATATTATTAATCAAGAAAAATAATGAAGACCAAGAAAAAATATAAAAAACAGTTATTGAAGTCATTGAAAAATATGGCATATTCCGAACATCACTTGTTGGAAACCATGACGAATCTTATGCTTCTGAGAGAAATGAAAAAAAACAACATCGAGTTTAAAGATGGTGATCAGTTTTCTTTTAAAGACAATATTTTCGATTATAGTGAAGACAAGAATATTCAAAAACTTGCCAAACTTCGCAAAAAAATGCTAAAAACAATGAATAAACTTGTCGTTAAAAACTCTTTCAAGGACAAAGAATTGGAGTTTTTAGCGTAATTTTTGGCATTTTCGGATAAAGGTTATTTGTAAATCTCCACCTCGATTTCTCCGTTTTCGGTAACTGCTCCGCGGTACATTCCTGCGGTATTGAAGGGCATGGCTATATTTCCGTCTTTATCCAAGGCGATTAATCCGCCATCGCCACCCATTTTTCCGATTTCATCAATGGTTTCCTGCGATGCTGTTTGAACAGATTTATTTTGATATTCCATTTTAGCAGCTACAGTACGACCTGCTGTAGCTTTTATGAAGAATTCTCCCCAACCTGTACCCGAAACACCTACCTGTTCGTTAGCATAGGTTCCTGCTCCTATAATAGGCGAATCCCCTATTCTTCCAAATTTTTTATTCGTCATACCACCTGTGGAAGTTCCTGCAGCTAAATTCCCTTTGTTGTCTAATGCCACAGCTCCTACAGTCCCAAATTTTTGATCTATCCATATCGGATTCATGGCTTGTCGGTCTTTTTGTTGTTCTTTTCTAAGTACTTTTTGTAGAGCCTCCCAACGTTGCTTAGTCCAAAAATATTTTGGATTTACGATTTCCAACCCCTGTTCCTTGGCAAATTTCTCGGCACCAGCACCTCCCATCATTACGTGTGGAGAATTTTTCATTACCGCAATAGCTGCTTTTATAGGATTTTTGATGGTTTTTACTCCTGCTACAGCTCCGGCAGATTTGTCCTTACCAAACATAATGGAAGCGTCCAACTCATTTTTGCCTTCATTTGTAAAAACAGCTCCTTTTCCTGCATTAAACAAAGGTGAGTCTTCCATAACTACAATGGAGGATTCTACCGCTTCAACAGAAGATTTTCCTTCCTTTAGTTTTTGGAAGCCCGCTTGCAAAGCTTCGGTGAGCTTATCTTTGTATTCTTTTTCTTTTTCGGGAGTCATGTGTTCTTTCAAAATGGTTCCTGCACCACCGTGAATAACCAATATGTATTTTTTATTCTGAGAAACAATTAACAGAGGGATTAGCAACAATAAAATAAGGAATCTTCGTAACATTTTCTTTGATTTTAGAAAGTAAATTTAGTAAATTTTGTTCTCTTGTTGTAGGTTTTGTTAATTTAATTCAATACATCAATTCAATAGCGTCCTAAATAAAAAAATAAGAAGGAATTAAAGTAACTCAAAGTATCTTTGAGGTTGTACAACAAAAAAACCTTCTTATGGATTCAAAATTAACATTAT
>JAGOJI010000022.1 GCA_017995195.1 Cloacibacterium sp. | reverse complement strand
ACTCAAGAAACCTATAAAGTGGGATTAATTGAAGAGCAAAATGTAGAACAATTGGAATACAGCTACAAAAATTTGATTTCTACATTGGCGAATTTAAAAAGAACCCAAGAAAAATTAGAAATAACCTTGAAATACTTAATGGGTTACCCTTTGGATCAAAATATTTCTCTGCTGACTTCTTTCGGCGAAATGCTCGAAAAAAATAAAACATTGGTAGCCAAAGAAGAGTCTATGGACTTTAGTAATCATATTGATATTCGCCTAAAAAATAATGTGATAAAACTCAATGAACTAAAACTGAAACTTCAGAAATCCAAGGCTTTACCTACTTTGGCAGCAGCATTAAATTCCAGTTATAATGGGTATGCTGGTGATTTTACCTTTCTTAATAGAAGTCAGCAATGGTTTAACACTTCGGCAGTGGCGTTGCAATTGGATATTCCTATTTTCAGTGGATTACAGAGACATTGGCAAACCGAACAAGCGAAATTAGACTTAGAAAAAGCCAAATTGGAAAAAGACGATACCCAAAAAAATCTACAAAACGATTACTTTGCCAAAGCTGTAGATTATGAAAACTCCTATGATAGCTACAAAACGGCTCAGGAGCTCATCAACCTTTCTTCTAATATTTACCGAAAACAAAATATAAAATTCAAAGAAGGAATGGGTACCAGTTTCGATTTACAAAATAGTGAGACACAGTTGTTTCAGTCTCAAGCAAAATATTATCAAGCAGCAATGGAGCTCATTCAAGCCAAAATAAAATTAGATAAAGCAAAAGGAGTTTTGTAATAGAGTCGAGAACCAAGCGAGACTCAAGATAAAAAGTAAAAAGACACAAATCCAAAATTTTAAATTTTAAATTCAAAATTCAACATAATAGACATCTCTATATGAAAAAAATAGTATTACCACTTGTTTTAGGGCTTACACTACTTTCTTGTAAGAAAGATGAGGCCAAAAAAGATGCAGCAACTACTGCAACGGAACAGAAAGATTTAATTGGAATTGTTTCTGTTCAGAAATTATCCCAAACAGTTTTCAGTCAATACATTCAGTTACAAGGAAATGTAACGACAGACCAAGATATTATGGTACAACCCCAAATGCCGGGAACGCTTACGCTTTATGTAAAACAAGGCGATAGAGTAGGTGCCGGTCAGGTAATTGGTAGAGTTGCCGATGGGGGAATTGGCGATCAACTCAAGCAAGCAGAAATAGGAGTAAGTGCTGCCAATTTTCAGTTACAACAAGTAAAAGCCGCAGCGGAATTGGCCAGGATTACTTATGAGAAACAATCCCGACTTTGGGCACAAAAAATTGGGTCAGAATTGCAATATTTACAGGCAAGAACGGCGTATCAATCTTCTCAAAACCAAATCAATGCGGCACAAAGCAGCGTAAATGCTGCCAGAAAAGCAGCGGATTATGTGGCGGCAAACTTAGCCAAAACGGTTATTAAAGCCCCTTTCAGTGGAGTGATAGATGATGTAATGGTACAATCCGGGCAAATTGTAGCTCCGGGAACACCTATTGTGAAACTGATTAATTTAGGTTCTATGCGGGTAGAAGCCAATGTTCCGGAAGTGTATTTGGCAAAAGTAACCCAAGGAACATCTGTGGAAGTTTCTTTACCTACTATTAACAGGACTTTTAATACCACAATTCGTTTGGTAGGAAACTTTATCAATCCTCAAAACAGAACATTCAATATTCAAATTCCGATTACTAATGAGGGAGGTTTGGTAAAACCGAACTTATTAGCCACTTTGAAAATTCACGGATACACCAATCCTTCTGCAATACAAGTGCCTAACCAATACATTTACGAAGATGCTACCAAAAAACAATTCGTTTTTGTAGCTACTCAGGTAAGCGGACAAAGCGGTATCGCGAAAAAAGTATTTGTAGATACGGGAGAAAAATCTGAAAACAGCGTAGAAATCCTTAGAGGACTTTCTTCAGGAGATGTCCTAATTACCGATGGATCCAAAACTTTAACAGACGGACAGAAGATTAAAATACAATAGTTAGTAATTGGTATTTGGTAATTAGAATTTAGAATTTAGAATTATAATATTTAAAAGACTAATCAGTCACTACCAATATACCAAGTACCAGATACCAACATACCATTATACCATATTTAAAAATGAACAAAAATAACCACCACGAAAAAGAGTTTTTCTTTTCCAGTTGGGCAGTAGATAATAAAGTAACCGTATATGTGCTTACTTTTATTATCATCTTAGTAGGAATCTATTCTTACTTTGCTATGCCACGGGAGAATTTTCCGGAAATTGTGCAAAAGAAAATTTATATTTCTTCCATTTATCCGGGAAATTCTGCGGAAGATATGGAAAAACTGATTACGAAAAAACTCGAAGATAAGTTTAAAAATGTTTCGGGAGTAGATAAGGTAACCTCCAATTCTTTTCAGGATTACTGTCTTATTATCGTAGATTTTGACGATAAAGTAAGCATTCCCGAAGCCAAACAAAGAATCAAGGATAAGGTTGAAGAATCTAAAGCGACATCGGATTGGCCAAATATGGATTCCGGAGGGAAAGTAGAACCCAATGTTTTCGATTTGAACATTTCGGAGGAATTTCCGATTATGAATGTGAATGTCAAAGGAAATTATCCCAAGCAAACCCTAAAGAAATTTGCGGAAGAATTAGAAGACGATTTTGAGAATATTCCACAAATCAAAGATGCAGTAATTGTCGGGGTAGATGATAATGAGGTAGAGGTAGCACTGGATTTGTACAAAATGAATGCGGCACAGGTAAGTTTCGACCAAGTAATTGGTGCCATTAGAAATGAAAATATTACCATTTCCGGAGGAAATCTTACAACGGACGGTTACCGAAATAATGTCCGCATAAAAGGACAAATTACTTCTCCCAATGAGATTAATGATTTTTTAGTAAAACCGGGGGTTAAGATTCGAGATATTGCTACGGTGGAATTCAAAGAAAAAGAAAAAACCACTTTTGCCCGAGAAATGGGGGAAGATGTGGTAATGATTAACTTGAAGAAAAGATCGGGCTCTAACATGATTGCGGCGGTGGAACAAGCCAAAGTAAAATTGGAAGAAGCTAGAAAAACGTATTTACCAAAAGATGTAGAAATTACTACGAGTTCCGACCAATCCAAGCAGGTGGAACATCAAGTGAACGAATTGGCAAACCACATTATCATCGGTATTTTGTTGGTAATGGGGGTTTTAAGTTTCTCTATGGGTACTAAAAATGCACTCTTTGTAGGAACAGCAATTCCATTGTCTATGTTAATTGCTTTTGGCGTGCTGCAATGGATGGGCATTACTCTTAATACCATGGTACTATTCGCCATGATTATGGGATTGGGAATGTTGGTGGACGATGGTATTGTGGTGGTAGATAATGTGTATGCTAATATGGAAAAAGGATTGGACAGAAAACGAGCTTCCAAATTCGGGATTGGGGAGATTGCCGTTCCGGTAATTACTTCTACCTTAACTACGGTTGCGGCTTTCTTCCCGATGCTTTTTTGGCCGGGAATGATGGGGAATTTCATGAAATACTTCCCGATTACCATTTCTGTAACGCTTTTGGCTTCGTTGTTTGTGGCATTGATCATTAACGCGACTATGACAGGAAGCAGCATGACCCTGAAAGATGAAAATTTGACCACGGCTCAAAACAAAAAACTGACGATTATTTTCGCCGTTATTGCAGTAGTTTCATTCATAATTTCATTTGCAGCCGATATTGTTGCTTTCAGAGCACTGGGAATGATGGCTCTATTGGCAATTGCTGCTATTTGGGCATATAAAAACTTTTTCTACGATAAAATTGAAAAATTCCAAAAATCATTTTTCCCAAAAATTGAAGGCAAATATCAAGACTTCTTAAGAAATCTTTTGGTCGGCAAAAAACCAAGAAAATCGTTTTTAGGAGTAATCGGTTTGTTGTTTTTATCCTTTATTGCGATAGCTATAGCTATTGGAACGGGCTGGTCTAAGGTTTTATTCTTCCCGGATGTTCCGCCAAAGCAAATTTTTACTTATATAGAATTTCCGGTAGGTACAGATATTTCCAAAACCAATGAAGCCACCAAGCAAATAGAAGCTAAAATATTGCAAACACTCGACCAATACAAGGACGAGAAAACCAAAGAAAATTTCTTGGTAGAAAGTATGGTAACGCAAGTGGGCAAAGGAGCCATCAATCCTCAGGTAGATGCAGGTTCAGCGGCAGATACGCCACACAAGTCCAAAATCACCATCAACTTTGTAGATTTTGCAGAAAGAAGAGGCGTGAGCTCTACCAATGTTTTAGAGGAAATCCGAAAATCTATTCCTCAGATTCCGGGAGCTAATGTCACGGTGGAGAAGCAAGCGAGTGGACCACCTTCTGGTTACCCCATTTCTATTGAACTGAAAGGAGATAATTACGATAATTTGGTATTGGAATCTCAGAAACTGATTTCCTTCATCAACAGTAAAAACTATAAGGGTATTGAAAAATTGCAGTCTGATGTGAATAAGGACAGTCCGGAACTCATCATCGATATTGATAGAGAAGTAGCGGGAAATATGGGCGTTTCTACGGCTTATACAGGGATTACCTTGCGTAGAGCGATGTTTGGTCAGGATATTTCTACCTTCAAAGATGTGGCAGATGATTACCAAATTGCTGTTCGTTTGCAGGAAGACCAAAGAAAAAACCAAAGTGCACTTTTCAACCAGCCGATTACTTTTCAAAATAATCGTGGGCAGTTGATGCAAATTCCGATTTCTACTTTTGCGAGATTTTCACAGGATAAAACCTATAACAAAATCAAAAGAGACCGAAACGAAAGAACGCTCATGGTGTATTCCAACATTACCAAAGATGGAAATGCCAATGAAATCGTAACCAAATTGAAACAAGATTTAAAAGGTTATAAATTCTCTGATGGCGTGAAATATCGCTTTGGCGGCGAGCAGGAAGAGCAGGCAAAAAACATGAATTTCCTATTGTTTGCCTTGTTTTTGGCCATGGCGTTGGTAACGGCAATTATCGTGTTCCAGTTCAACTCGATTTCGAAAACGCTGATTATTATGATGACAATTTTGCTCAGTTTCAGTGGAGTATTCTTGGGATTAACGGTATTTAAAATGAATTTCGTAATCCTGATGACCATGATGGGAATTATTTCCTTAGCTGGGGTAGTAGTGAAAAACGGAATTGTTTTAATGGACTTTTTCGTATTGAAATTAGATGAAAAAATTGTTGAAAAAGGTGTAGAATCTCATGATGATTTATCGTTAGATGAGGTAAAAGAAATCATCGTTCAATCCGGGAAAGAAAGACTAAGACCGGTTTTATTAACCGCACTTACGGCAGTATTGGGATTAATTCCATTAGCCATCGGGTTGAATTTTGATATTTGGTCTTTCCTTACCACATTCAATCCACATATCTCATTAGGAGGCGATAATGTGGCATTCTGGGGACCTTTGGCATGGACCATTATTTTTGGCTTGACATTTGCAACATTCTTAACATTGTTGATTGTACCGGTAATGTTCTACATGGTCAGCAAACTAAAAATAAACAGAAGAACAAAAGCCATGCAAAGAAAACTCAACAAAGCAGAAACTTCGATAGTTTAAGATACAGTTTAATAGTTTATTTTTTTGAAGAAATCCCTATCAGGCTTGCTTGATAGGGATTTTTTATTGAGGTAAAAATCGTTGAGAAACGCTATATTATTAACTTATATCCTCCGTGTGAGAGTATCTTTGTTTTTTTATAAAGCAATCCTTTCAATGTCTGCACCTAAGGCTCTTAGTCTTCCGTCGATATTTTCGTATCCGCGGTCTATTTGTTCGATATTGTGGATAATGCTTTTACCTTCGGCAGAGAGAGCAGCTATGAGTAGAGCGTTTCCTGCACGGATGTCGGGCGAAACCATAGTGGTTCCTCGTAAAGGAGTTTCTTGGTTGAGTCCAATTACAGTTGCTCTGTGTGGGTCACAAAGAATAATCTGTGCTCCCATATCAATGAGCTTATCTACGAAGAACAAGCGACTTTCAAACATTTTTTGATGAATCAGTACACTGCCTTTGGCTTGAGTAGCTACCACTAAAATAATGGAGAGCAAATCCGGAGTGAAACCGGGCCAAGGAGCATCGGAAACTGTAAGGATAGAACCGTCGATAAATTTTTGAACTCTATAATGGTCTTGCGAAGGAATATAAATATCATCGCCTTTTTGTTCCAGTTGTATTCCTAATTTTCTGAAAGTGTTCGGGATAACGCCTAATTGGTTCCAATTCACATTTTTAATGGTAATTTCGGATTTCGTCATGGCGGCTAATCCAATCCATGATCCTATTTCTACCATATCGGGTAACATGGTATGCTCGGTTCCTCTCAACTCACTTACTCCTTCAATAGTAAGGAGATTGGAGCCTATTCCTGAGATATTGGCTCCCATTCGGTTGAGCATTTTGCATAGCTGTTGTAGATAAGGTTCGCAAGCAGCATTGTATATTCTGGTTTTTCCTTTTGCCAAAACGGCCGCCATTACAATATTGGCTGTTCCTGTTACAGAGGCTTCTTCCAGTAAAATAAATTTTCCTTTGAGTTCCTTGGCTTTTAGGGTGTAGAAACTCTCATCGTCATCGAAACTAAAATCTGCTCCCAATTCTACAAAGCCTTGAAAATGCGTATCCAGTCTTCGTCTTCCTATTTTATCGCCACCCGGCGTAGGCATATAGGCTTCGCCAAATCTTGCCAACATAGGACCTAAAATCATGATGGAACCTCTTAGCCGTGCTCCGTCTTTTTTGAATTCTTTGGATTTGATGTATTCAAAATTGATATCATCAGCCTTGAAGGTAAAATCACCGGCTCCATTTTTGGTAACTTTCACTCCAAAATCCTGTAAAATTTCAATCAGTCGGTTAACATCTTTGATGTCCGGAATATTTTTAATTCGTACTTCTTCGGAGGTAAGTAAAACTGCACAGAGAATTTGTAATGCTTCATTTTTTGCTCCTTGCGGAGTGATGTCGCCACTAAGCCTTTTTCCGCCTCTTATTTGAAATGCTTCGCTCATTTATGTCTATTTTTTTGCGTGTGATGACTTCTTCTTTTGTTATTTTGATTTTTGTTATTCTTTGCATTTTTGTTGCTCGAATAATAGATTTTGCTTTTGTCGAGACTTTCAATACCTGTAAGGCTGAGTCTGTTTTCGGAAAGTTCTCTTAGATGTCTGAAAATAACCTCATCTTGTACGTGTTCTTTGTTGTACACGTTATAAGATTTTTTCATATTGTTGGCAATCACCTGAATCAGAGCTTCTTTTTCTTCTCCATCTTCTAATTCTATAGCTTTTTCTATGAGTTGTAAAATGCTTTTTCCGTAGAATTTGTAATCGTTATCGAATGATGGATATGCCATTTTTCGAGGTTTTTGCATAAATTTTTCACGGGTGGGAAAGCTATAAGGAGCATCAACATCTAAGCCATAATCTGCCAATATATAGAGATGATCCCAAAGTTTATGTTTGTAGTTTTCCTCGTCGCGTAGGTGAGGGTTTCGTTGACCCATAAATTCTATAATGGCAGCAGCCATTTCGTTTCGTTCTTCCTTGGTGGGAAGTGTTTTGCAATGTTCCACCAATTGCTGAATATTTCTGCCGTATTCAGGCATCAGAAGTTTGTTTCTGTCGGTATTGTATTCCATAATTGCAAATATAACGATAAGTTTTTAATGTAGGTTTGAAAGTAGAGTTGAGACAGACTGAACTTATAAAAAAAATAATTGTTACATATTGATTATTAGTTGCATCGATTTGAAAATTACCCTGCTAATTTTTTGGATATTAAGAATTTTAGATTCAAGTGGGTATGATGAAAAGTCATAGTTTTATTAAGATTTTTTTTAGAAAAATAAAGAAAAAAACAATAATTTAGCTAATGATTTTTAAATAGTATACAGATGAAAAATTATGAGACTATTTCAATTAAAAAATCATCATTAATAACCAAACTAAAAAACTTTTATGGAAACAAATAACGTGAGAAATTACTCTTTTGCTTTTAGAGGAAACGGTGGAGATTATTTTGGGGTAGTAATTGTAAATTGGCTATTAACAGTAGTTACTTTAGGGTTGTATTACCCTTGGGCAAAAGAAAAAACGCTAAAATATCTTTACTCTAATACCTACCTGGAAAATGACAAATTCACTTTTACAGGTACAGGAAAAGAAATGTTCGTAGGATTTATTAAAGTTTTCGGAATGTTTGTAGTGCTTTATTTGGTACTCATTTTTGCAGCACAACCCCAAAATCCTACTTTAACTTTTGTTTCTATCTTTCTTTTCTATGGTTTTTTCTTAGGAATTATTCCTTTTGCAATACATGGCTACTATAAATACAGAATGTCTAGAAGCTCATGGAGAGGCATTAGATTTGGCTATAGAGGTGATAGAAGCACTTTAGTAAAAATGTATTTCAGAGATTTACTATTCACCATTCTTACTTTTGGGATTTATGGCTCTTGGATGACTATTAATTTAAGAAATTATACATTAAGTAACATTAGGTTTGGGAATGCAGAATTCAAACATCAAGCTAATGGTGGTGATTATTTTGTATTAAACCTTAAAGGTATTATCTTAACATATATTACTTTAGGAATTTATAGCTTTTGGTATCAAAGAGATATTTTGAGATTTTATTTTGATCATTTAACCTTAAACCACGAAGACACAAAAGTAAAATTCAGAACACATCTTACTCCTGGAGATATTTTTGAACTTATGATTGTGAATCTATTGCTTATTGTTTTCACATTGGGAATAGCTTATCCTTTTGCAGAAGTAAGAACATTAACAAAAGTTTTTTCTAAACTTCAGATTCAGGGAAATATTAATTTAGACGAACTGAAACAGACTGAAGAAGAATACAAAAACGCTTTCGGAGACGAAGCTTTAGACGCAATGGATTTAACGGGTATTATCTAAAATGAGTTATACAAAAGCATACGGAAAATATTTTGACGGCAATACATCTAAACCTTATGATGTAACGCTGGAAATTTGGCACGAAAAAGAAATTTCTTTTTTTCATAACAACGTCAAAAAAGTTTGGAAATTCAGCGATATTACCTTTGATAAAAACAACGAAACGCTCTTTATATCTATAAAAGAAAATCACGCCGAAAGTTTAAGAATCAATAATCCGTATGTTGTAAACCTCATCTATAATTCAGCCAAAAATTCTAAAAATCTTTCTTGGTATCAAAATTTGCTTGATTTAGGTTTTAAATTTTATGCTCTTGCAACGGTAGGTGTAATTGGTTTTATTGCACTTTTTTACATTTTTGTAATTCCATTTATAAGTGAGAAAGTGACCGAAATTACACCCGTAGAATTTGACAATAAATTAGGCGAAACCAATTATAATCAGCTACAAAACTTTTTAGAAATTGATGCTGAAAAATCTAGAAAACTACAAAATTTTGCCAATCAAATCAATTTTGATACCCATAGAAAGCTTACGTTCAAAGTAGTAAATGATGAAGAAGTAAATGCTTTTGCCCTGCCAAACGGAACTATTTTGGTACACACAGGTATTCTTTCTAAAATTGAAAATTACCAGCAATTGGCAGCACTCCTCGGTCACGAAGCTACACACGTAAAAGAAAGACATTCTATACAAATTCTTTCCAGATCTCTCTCCGGATATCTTATTGTTTCTATTGTCACTGGTGATGTAAACGGAATTATGACCACCATTGCAGATAATGCCAATCAGCTCAATAATCTTTCTTATTCAAGAAAATTTGAAGAATCTTCGGATTTAGGAAGTTATGAAATCCTTAAAAAAAATAAAATTGACCCCAAAGGAATGGTAGAACTTTTCTCTATTCTGCAAGAAAAAGAGTCTGTAGAAATACCCAAAATTCTATCTACTCACCCTGTAACGAAAGACAGAATAGCATTTTCTGAAAAATTAGTGGCTAAAAAAGATTATACTCCAATTAAAGATGAAACATTGGAAAAGCTTTTTGAAGACTTAAAAAAGGATTAAAAAAGCGAACATATTTGGTGTTATGACTTCACAACTTACCACTTCAAGCTACAAAGAAGAGATAGACTGTTCCGCAAATTCACGCAGTTTTTGCATTTCCGTTTTGGCTTTCATTTGTCCGATTCTTGCGGCAAGATAGGTAAGTCCTATACAAACCAAAGAAGCTATGCTAATCTCTAGTGCCCAAGGAAAATCGGGGCTGTTGATTTGTTTGGTAACATAATAAATAGAAATAAAAATAGTGAAGCAGGTAAAAAACATAATGTACAAAAACATAAAAAAAGTCCATACCGCATTGCTGGGTCCGAAAATTCCCCGAATAATAGTAGCGTTGAGCTCCTCGTCGTGCTCAATCCTCATAGAAAGGCGGGGCTTCCAAAACTCGTCGTTTTTTGTTCTCACTTTTATGGTTGCCATTTCGGAGTTGATGTTGGCAGAGAAATCTTTGCGATTTTGTTTGTAAAAAGCTCTTAGGTTTTGTTCATATTCTTGCTGAGAAAGATGAGTTTGCAGCTTAAAACGAGGTCTGTTTCGGATGTTGTTAAGGCTATCTTCCATGGTTTTTAGCTTTAAAAGATGATGATTAATTTTTTTGGTTTCTCAAAGATGTTTATAAGAATATCAAGTAGAGAGTACCAATAACCTCCTGTGGATTATTTTATAATTCTATGTTAAAAATACCAATTTATTCTGAATCAGTACAAAAAATAAAATTTAAAAATCGTTGAGTTTAAACACAAAGAACACCAAGCTTTTGTACAAAGGCACTATACTATCCTGAAAATCTAAAATCTGAAATCTGAAAAGAATTAGGATTTAAATTCTACAAAAATTTTTTCTCCTACGCGAAGTCCTATTAAAGAAGAAGCTCCATTTTGGAGATTACCTTTGTAGATGGTGATTTCAAGAAGTTGGGCATGGTTGAAAATGGCAGCTGCTTTGCCGTGGTATTGTACTTCTTGGCTCCAGTCGGTTACAATATCGGTATATTGTTGATGTATTTTCGAAAGGGTGATATTTCTGAATTTTACCTCAAAATTTTCGTATAAAGAAGCTATTTTTTCAAAGAACATACGGTCGATATTCGAGATAGCATTACCAAAATTATCAATATAAATTACTTCTCCTACAAGGATATTCTGAGCCTCGTTGTAACCGGGCTTCGGGAAGATAATTTCTTTAATGCTTTTCAGCTCTCTTCCAATAACTTCAGGTAAGCCACCATTTTTCAGATGTACGGCGACGGGTACAAAAACATCGGTAGAAGTAAAACTTACCTCGTCATCGAAACGATTATTGAGCGTAATTTCATAGATGCTTTCCGGTTTAATGTCGTGAAAAATAAGGCTCAAAACCCCATTATCTGATGCAATGAAATAATGACCATCTACCTTACACACTATAGATTTTCGGTCTTTATGATGAAAACTGTCCACCGAAATAATATGGACGGTTCCTTTAGGAAAAGAAGCGTAAGAGTTTCTTACGATATAGGCGGTTTGGAGCAGGTTGTACGCCTGTATTTCATGGGAAATGTCTATAAGGTGTACATCGGATTTCAGACTGAGTATTGTACCTTTTATAGAGGCAACCCTGTAATCAAGCCTTCCGTAATCCGATGTTAAAGTAATTATTGACATAGTTGTTTCGTGTTACAAAGATATTGCTTATTTTTGGAAAGGTAATTAAAGAATTGGTATAAAATTCAAAAGAACCGGAGTGTTTTTTACTTGTATCAATACATATATCTGTCTCAATTCCTTATCCAATTATAAAAACTACTGAATGTTCGAACTCAATTACGAAATTAAAGACATTAATACCAAAATTTTTTATGGTGTTCAGAATCAATATTTTAATTTAATAAAATCAAGTTTTCCTACACTTAAAATTACGGGACGAGACAATTTTATTTTTGCTATGGGAAACCAAGAAACGTTGGATGTTTTGGAGCAGAAATTAGATGATATTGTTAGTTTTATATCCAGCCATCACAGTATAGAGCTCAAAGATGTAGAGAATATTTTAAAAATAAAGGACGAAACCGAGAAACAACTGGTTTTCGACCAAGATATTATTGTAAAAGGTGTTCATGGTAAAATTATAAAAGCCAAAACCACCAATCTCAAAAAACTGGTAAAAGAAAGCGAAAAAAAGGATATGGTTTTTGCCATAGGTCCTGCCGGTACAGGAAAAACTTATACCAGCGTAGCTTTGGCAGCCCGTGCTCTTAGGGATAAGGAAGTGAAAAGAATCATCTTAACCAGACCTGCAGTAGAGGCAGGAGAAAGTTTGGGATTTCTGCCCGGAGATCTGAAAGAAAAGTTAGACCCGTATTTACAACCTCTTTATGATGCTTTGCGCGATATGATTCCTCACGAAAAACTGGAAGGCTATATCGAGCGAAAAGTAATAGAAGTAGCTCCTTTGGCCTTTATGAGAGGGAGAACCTTAGATGAGGCATTTGTAATTTTAGATGAAGCTCAAAATACAACACATTCGCAAATGAAAATGTTCTTGACTCGAATGGGGATGAATGCCAAATTTATTATTACAGGAGATCCAAGTCAGGTCGATTTACCTAAAAACCAACAATCAGGGCTGAAAGAAGCCATGCGTATTTTGAATGGAGTAGAGGAAATAGGATTTGTACATCTCACGGAAGAAGACGTGGTACGACATCCGGTAGTACGAAAAATTATTGTAGCCTATAATAAAGAAGAAAAAAGACAACGAGAAGGGTAATTGTACAATGTATATGTATACCAATTATCAACCATCAACTAACAAACTATCTACCAATGAAACAAATATTCATCATCATTGCTTTAGGAATCACAGGGTTTCTGAAAGCACAAATAGGACACTGGCCTAATGATACTTCGGGTAAAGATCAAAGCATCTATGCCATTACGAACATTACCCTTTATCAGGATTACAAAACCAAAATAGAGAATGCTGCTTTGGTTTTTTCCAAAGGCAAAATTATAGCTTCGGGAAGAGTAAATATCCCTAAAAATGCAGTAGTGACAGATGGCAAAGGAGCTTTTGTTTATCCTTCTTTTATAGACCCTTATACCAATTTGGGTTTAGAAAAAGTAGTCTCTCCACTGGCTACTAATAAAAACATATACGAACCCAAAAATATTTCTCCGGTTGCATACAACGATGCAGTAAGAGCAGATATAAGAGCTGTACAATGGTTTACCAACCAGTCCAAAGATTACGAAGAATATCTCAAACAGGGGTTTGGTGCGGCTTTGAGTTTTAATCAAGACGGTATTGTTCGTGGTTCTGGGGTGCTTATTGCTTTGGGAGAAGGTAGTGCCCAAGACAAAGTATTGAAGGAAGATGCAGGCTTTGTACTGTCTTTGGATAAAGGCACGTCCAAACAAATGTATCCATCGTCTTTAGCGGGAAGCATAGCTTTGGTGAGGCAGACGTATCTTGATGCCGATTGGTATGATAAAGGAGGAAAATCCGATTACAAAAATCCCATGTTAGAAGCTTTTAATCAGTATAAAAAACTACCAACCTTGTTTGAAACTAATGATAAATGGGATATTTTAAAATTAGATAAAATAGGCGATGAAGCAGGGGTTCAGTATATTTTTCTGGCATCAGGAAACGAATATCAAAGAGCTAAAGAAATTAAAGCAACTCAGGCAAGTCTTATTTTACCTTTGGAATACCCAAAACCTTATGCGATAACCGACCCATTAGATGCCGAAGAATTGGATCTTACCAGTTTGAAGCATTGGGAATTGGCTCCGTATAATGCTGTTTTTTTGGCGAAAGAAAACATACCTTTTGCTTTCACGCTTCATAAACTAAAAGATAAATCCTCGTTTTTCAAGAAAATAAGAGAACTCTACAAAAACGGGCTGTCTAAAGAGCAAATCCTTCAGTCTTTAACCGAAAAACCGGCTCAATTATTACAAAACAATCAGCTGGGGAATTTGATGACAGGGAGTATTGCCAATTTTATAATGACTTCTGAGGATATTTTCAATAAAGATGCCGTTATTTTTGAAAACTGGGTTCAGGGAAAACCTTTTGTAGTTAACAAGATACCTGAATATGACCTGAGAGGAGCGTATCGACTCACCATGAATAATCAAACTTATGATTTGAAGATTAAAGGAAATGTTGCGAAGCCCGAAGCAAGCATTAGTCAGGAAAAAAAAGACGGGAAAGCCAAGCTCAATATCTCCGATTTCAAGATAGGTTTAGAACTCAAATTGCCCAATGACAGTATAGGCAATTACCGCATTTTTTATCCGATTAAAGATTTTAAAAACAAATCCGGATGGGCGGTTGATAAGTCCGGAAATCAGGTTCCTTACACCATTTCTTATATAAAACCTTTGGAAGAAGAAAAGAAAAAAGAGGAAGAACCCAATACTGAAATTGGTAAAATTTGGTATCCTTTTGCAGCCTTTGGTGCCGAGGAATTGCCTAAAGCCAATGATTACCTGATAAAAGGAGCCACCGTGTGGACCAATACCAACAAGGGCATTGCCAAACAATGGGACGTAAAAATTTCTAATGGAAAAATTGTTCAGGTAGGTGAGAATTTACCTCAGGGAAATGCCATTTTAGTTGATGCTCAAAACAAGCACTTAACCAATGGAATTATTGATGAACATACTCATATAGGGCTATCCAGAGGTGTGAATGAAGTGGGAGCCAATGCCACCGCCGAGGTAAGGATGGCAGATGCCTTGAATCCTGATGATATTAATTTCTACCGTCAGTTGGCGGGTGGTGTTACTTTGGCACAACAACTTCATGGTTCTGCGAATCCTATTGGAGCACAGTCGTCTTTGGTTAAATTCAAATGGGGGGATAATCAGGAAGGAATGAGCTTTCCCAATGCTCCCAAATTCATTAAATTTGCTTTGGGTGAGAATGTGAAACAAAGTAATTGGGGAGGAAATCCTAATCGTTTTCCACAATCCAGAAGTGGAGTAGAACAGGCATTCGACTTTTGGTTTACCCGAGCAAAAGAATACGAAAAAGAAAAAAAATACAATAAAAATTACAGAAAAGATTTGCGATTGGAGAGTGTTTTGGAAATTGCTGACAATCAGCGGTTTATTACGTGCCATTCGTATGTTCAGAGTGAGATTAATATGTTCATGAAAGTTGCCGAAAAATTCGGTTTTAAGGTCAATACCTTTACCCATATTTTGGAAGGCTATAAATTGGCAGATAAGATGAAAAATCATGGAGCCAATGCCTCTACTTTCTCCGACTGGTGGGCGTACAAAGAAGAAGTAAGAGAAGCCATTCCGTATAATGCTGCACTACTGATGCAGGCAGGTGTAAATACCGCCATTAATAGTGATGATGCCGAAATGGCAAGAAGACTCAACCAAGAAGCAGGGAAATTGGTAAAATACGGAGGGGTATCTCAGGAAGAGGCTTGGAAAACCGTGACTTTGAATCCTGCAAAAATGCTTCGAATAGATCATAAGGTAGGTTCTGTAGAGGTAGGAAAAGATGCAGATTTGGTACTGTGGACCGATAATCCGCTAAGCATCTATGCCAAAGCGGAAAAAACTTGGGTAGATGGTATTTTGTACTATGATCTTTTGGAACAAGGCAATAAAGAAAAAATATTGGCAGAAGAGAAAAACAGATTGATTCAAAAAATGCTCTTTTCCGATGATGCCAAGAAAGGAAATACGCAGCCGACCAAGAAAAAACAAGAAATACTATATCATTGCGATACTTTAGAAGACCATCAACACTAAAATATATCATCATGAACAAGATTTTAATCTATATATTAATAAGTACTGCGGGCTTCATTTGGGCTCAAAGACCGCAACCCGCCCCGAAACAAACGCAAGCTGTTGCTATTGTAGGAGCTACCATTCATACAGGAATTGGGACTGCATTGGAGAACACCGCTATTGTATTCAACCAAGGAAAAATTACCCAGATTGGAGGTGCTGTTCCTGCAAATAATGTTAAAATAATCAACGCTCAGGGAAAGCATATTTACCCCGGATTTATTTTGGTGAATAATTCTTTGGGATTAGTAGAGATTGAAGCGACCAAAGCAACGGTAGATTATGAAGAAGCCAATGATATTACTCCCGAAATGAGAACACTTGTTGCCTTTAATACAGATAGCCACGTGATTCCTACGATAAGAACCAACGGGATTTTGCTTACGCAACCTGTCATGAAAAGCGGTATGCTCAACTGCACTTCTTCTGTTATGAATTTAGATGCTTGGAACTGGGAAGATGCCGTGGTGAAGAAAGATAATGTGCTGCATATGATTTGGCTTCAAATTAGAAAATCTACCGACGAGAAAAGAGATAAGGAATTTAAAGAAAAAAGAAACCGACAACTTACCGAACTGAAAACTTTGTTGGCAAGAGCAAAAAACTATGAAAAAACAACCGAAAAAGACTTTAAATTAGAAGCTGTAAAACCTATTTTCAGCGGAGAGAAATCTTTTTTTGTAGAAGTAAATGGTGCCAATGAAGCAATGGAGGTCATAAAATTGGCTCAAGACTTTGCCGTGGCAAAGTTGGTTTTGATAGGTGATGCTTCGCTGACTCCTGTTTTAGACGAGATTAAAAAAAATAATATTCCTTTAATTGTTAGAAGAGTTCATGAGTTGCCTCATAGTCAATCGGTATCGCCCAATACACCTTTTGAATTTGCCAAAAAAATAGCAGATAAAGGGATTCTCTATGGCTTAGAATATGGAGGTGATATGGAATATATGGGAAGTAGAAATCTACCTTTTGTGGCGGGAACAACAGTTGCTTTCGGGGTCGATAAAGAAAAGGCCTTGCAAAGTATTACCTATAATTTAGCCCAAATTTTAGGGATAGATAAGGATTATGGCAGTCTGGAAGTGGGCAAAAGTGCCACATTATTTATCTCCGAAGGAGATGCTTTGGATCATTTAACCAATCAGGTTACCCATGCTTTTATCGATGGAAGAGCCATAGACCTCAACAATCAGCAAAAAGAATTGTATCACAGGTATAAAGAGAAATATAAGTAAATAACTAAAAATTGCCTCATTTGTGAGGCAATTTTTTATTGATGTGTGTAGTTTTTGAGCACTGTTTTATCTATTTCCAGTTGTGCTTTAAGCTCCTCAATACCATTGAATTTTTTTTCGTCTCTTAGGAAATCCAGAAATTCTACAACAATGGTTTTTCCGTAAATATTTTGATTAAAATCAAGAATAAAAACTTCGGATTGTAGTTTTTTTCCGTCAACAGTAGGTCTTAGACCGATATTCAACATTCCGAAATAAGACTTTTCCTCTACCCATACTTTTACAATGTAGGCAGCATTTTTAGGCAAGAGTTTGCCGTTTTCTACCTGTATATTTGCCGTAGGAAAGCCTATGGTTCTTCCCAACTGATTGCCCTGAACCACTCTTCCCGAAAGAGAATAAGGGTATCCCAGCATATTATTGGCTTCTTTTATATGACCTTCTTCCAGAGCTTTTCGGATTTTAGTAGAACTCACGTTCAGTTGGTTTATTTGTAAGGCTTCAATTTGCTGAATGCTAAAATCGTATTTTTTGGACATTTTTTTTAGCAATTCGAAATTACCACTTTTGTTTTTCCCAAAAGTATGGTCGTGTCCTATTACAAGATGCTGAACATGAAGTTTCTCAATTAGTATTTTATGTACAAAATCTTCCCCACTCAGGTTTCTGAAAGTTTCATCGAACGTTTGTAAGAATATTTTCTCGATTCCTATTTTTTCCAACAAGTTTAGTTTTTCTTCTAAAGTAGATAGGAGTTTTATTTCCTCATTAGGATTCAGTACCTTTCTTGGGTGTGGCCAAAATGAGAGTATAGCAGGAGTAAGATTCTTTTCGTGAGCGGTTTTTTTCAATTGATGAATAATGCTTTGGTGTCCTGAGTGTACCCCATCGAACATGCCTAAAGTAAGTGCTAGAGGCTTTAAGCTATTGTAGTCGTCTAAATTTTGAATGATTTCCAATTAAAAGAAGTTTGAAATACAAATATGATAAAAATCTTTATTTTGGGCAATGTTAATTAGCAAACTTTGCTTATATTTGCACTCAAGAAAAATTTTAGCAATGGCAAACCAAGTTAAAGGAAAAATTTCACAGATTATCGGCCCGGTAATCGACGTTGTATTTCACGAAGTTGAAGAGTTACCCAACATTTATGACGCTCTTGAAATTACCAAAAATAATGGAGATAAATTAATTCTCGAAGTTGAACAACACATTGGTGAAGACATGGTAAGATGTATCGCTATGGATGCTACAGACGGTCTTCAGAGAGGAATAGAAGTAGTAAGTCTGGGCAAGCAGATTACAATGCCTGTTGGCGAAGGAATTAATGGAAGATTGTTTAATGTAGTAGGAGACACTATTGATGGTATCCAAAGCCTTTCTAAAGAAGGAGGTTTGCCAATTCACAGAGAAGCTCCTAAATTCGATCAATTATCTACTTCTGCCGAAGTTCTCTTTACGGGAATTAAAGTAATCGATTTAATTGAGCCTTATGCAAAAGGAGGTAAAATCGGTTTGTTTGGTGGAGCAGGTGTTGGTAAAACCGTATTGATTCAGGAATTGATTAACAATATTGCCAAAGGACACGGAGGTCTTTCGGTATTTGCAGGAGTAGGAGAGAGAACCAGAGAAGGAAACGACCTTTTGAGAGAGATGTTGGAATCCGGAATTATAAAATATGGTGAAGCCTTTATGCACTCTATGGAAGAAGGTGGTTGGGATCTTTCCAAAGTAGATTTGGAAGAAATGAAAGACTCCAAAGCAGCTTTCGTATTCGGACAAATGAACGAACCACCGGGAGCAAGAGCAAGAGTTGCCCTTTCAGGATTAACATTAGCAGAATACTATAGAGATGGAGATGGTGCAGGACAAGGAAGAGATGTACTATTTTTCGTAGATAATATCTTTAGATTTACACAAGCAGGTTCCGAGGTATCGGCACTATTGGGGCGTATGCCTTCTGCGGTAGGTTATCAACCGACATTGGCGTCTGAGATGGGTGCAATGCAGGAGCGTATTACTTCTACCAAAAATGGCTCTATTACCTCTGTACAAGCGGTTTATGTACCTGCCGATGACTTAACCGACCCGGCACCGGCTACAACCTTTGCCCACTTAGATGCGACTACCGTACTTTCACGTAAAATTGCTTCTTTAGGTATTTATCCTGCGGTAGATCCGTTGGATTCTACTTCAAGAATTTTGGCTCCGGAAATCATCGGAGAAGAGCATTACAACTGTGCCCAAAGAGTAAAAGAAATTCTCCAAAGATATAAGGCATTGCAAGATATTATTGCAATCTTGGGTATGGAAGAACTTTCTGAAGAAGATAAAATGGTGGTATACCGTGCCAGAAAAGTTCAGAGATTCCTTTCTCAACCTTTCCATGTTGCAGAACAGTTTACAGGTCTCAAGGGAGCTTTGGTAGATATTAAAGATACCATCAAAGGATTCAATATGATTATAGATGGCGAGTTAGACCATTTACCGGAATCTTGCTTCAACCTAAAAGGTACTATTGAAGAGGCAATTGAGGCAGGTGAAAAAATGTTAGCAGATAACGCTTAAGGAAATTTTAAATATAAAATTTTAGATTTTAGATTGAATTTCGATAATTTAAAATTTAAAATCTATAATCTATAATTTGAAAAAGATGAATATAAAAATTTTAACTCCGGAAATTGTTGTTTTTGAAGGTGAAGTAGACTCGGTACTACTGCCGGGAGAAATGGGTGAATTTCATATTTTGAATAATCACGCTGCGGTAGTTTCGTCTTTGAAGATGGGAAAAGTAAAATTGGTTACCCGTAGCATTGAAAATGAAAATCAAGCAAAATTTTTCACTCCGGATCCTGCAAACAATTATTTTTCATTTAAAATTAATGGAGGAGTTGTAGAATTTAAAGACAACAAAGGAATTATTCTTTGTGATTAATTGAAATTATCATTATTAAATAATAATTAAACTCCCGAGCAATCGGGAGTTTTTTTGTGGTTTGGTAGGACCTGAAATCTGTTTTATAGCTAAATCTATATAAAATATCATTGGCTACGCCGAAATAACATTCATCGACTGAAAGGAGATAATCTTCGATTTCTGAGGTGGGAGAAATATTTGAGAGCTTTCACTTCACTGCGTTTCGTTCAGAATGACATCGTTTTTCTTTAATGATAAACTATAATGAATCGACTATATCGGTATATAGAATATCTTGGAAACATTTATTAATTTAACCTAAATCTGGGTTAATAAAAAATATAAACAATTAGAAAATTGTCGCAAAGACAGACCCAAAAATCAATCTAATAAATATCTTTGTTTGCCCTTGCGACAAAAATCTTATCCCGAATTGAGGTTAATTTAATGTCTCTTTTTTATTTGATATTATTGAGGCAACTATAGATATTGAAACCAATCCTATAATTATTGACAGCGACCATTCTATTGGAAATTTTCCACCAAATAACCCGTTTAGCCATACCATTTTTAGTCCTACGAAAACTAATACTGCTGCTAATCCGTATTTTATGTAAATGAATTTGTCCATAACTCCAGAAAGCATAAAATACATTGAACGCAAACCTAATATAGCGAAGACATTTGAAGTGAAAACAATTAGGGGCTCTTTTGTAAGTGCAAAAATTGCAGGAACAGAATCTACAGCAAAAATTATATCACTTATTTCTAAAAATACGAGTGCTAAGAATAGAGGTGTAACATATATAGCACCATTGTTTTTTACAAAAAACTTTTCTCCTTCAATTGTTGGGTGTATCCTAAAAACTTTTCTAAGTTGTTTTATTATAAAGTTGTCTTCCAAATTTTGTGGTTTTGTTCCGGCAAAAAACATTTTAATTCCTGTAAAAATTAATAAAACCCCGAAGAATATAACAACCCACTTGTACTGTAATAAAACAGAACCTAATGCAATAAAAATTAACCTAAAGATTAAGGCACCAATTATTCCCCAAAAAAGAACTCGATGTTGATACATTTTAGGTATTGCAAAGTATCCGAAGACTACTGCAAATACAAAAATGTTATCTATAGCCAAGGATTTCTCGACTACAAAACCTGTTAAAAATTCAAGTGCAGAGGCTTTTGCCTGTTCTTCCGGATCGAAATTAGGTATAGAAAGGTATCGCTCATCTGTAGAAAATTTATATTTTGCATACAAATAAAATAAATAGTTAAATATTAATGCTAGCCCGATCCAAATGCTCGTCCAAATGCTGGCTTCTTTGAAACCGACTTCATGTGAATTTTTGTGAAAAACACCTAAATCTAATGCAAGAACGAGTAAAATAAATACTGTGAAACCTGCATAAAACCACCAATAATCTGAAAAAGGAAATAGTATCATAATTTTTTAATTTTGTTTATTTATTTTAGAATTAATCATCTTTTAAGTCGTCAGCGGATTGGTTATCTTTATTTTGCTTACTAAATATTTCGATAAAGTAGCCCACTTTTAAAAAATCTCTTCCAATAGCATCATTTATTTTATTATCGAACTGATGAAGATATCCAATTTGAAAAGTTGATTTTGTAGATGTTTTGATGCTTAGTGCTATAATTACTCTATTTCTTTCAAAGAACTGCTCACTATCTGTAAAAAACATCTCATTGCTTGTACTCAACTGAAAGGGTTTGTATCCGTCTACTACTTTACCAAAAGGGTAAGAAACACCAATTCTATATCTATATCTATTTCTATATCCATTAGTTGTAAATCTAAGTTCTGACCTATATCTCTGCTCTACTTTAAATTTTCCTATTTCATGAAATAAAACAAATTGTGGCCACACTCTAAATTCATCATTATTTTTCGGAGTTAAAAAATTACCGCCATCTCTATAAGTTTGGTAGCTACCTGCACCTATCGTTACTTTAAATTTTTTTTTGAATTTATAATTCACTCCTCCTTTAAATTCATAATAATTAAACTCATTATTGAATTGCAATGATCTCAACTGAGATTCTGCGAATACGCTCCAGTCATTGTTAATATTATACTTCATATTGAGAATGTACCAATTACCCAAACCTTCTGAATTCTGACCTTTCATAAAAAGCATACACATTAAGCCGATAACTAAAAAAATAACTTTAAAAATTATTTTCATACAGATTGAAAAATTTGAAATAGTCAATACAAATACTATGCCTAAAAATAGTATTACTATCAAATATAGTTGTAAAACTAAATATTTGTTTTTTTGGACGAAATGGCTTGGTTGAGTTTAAAAACAATCTGAAACTGATTGATTTCTTTTTTTGGCTTTGTATTTTTTTTATAAAGCCTTTATTTTCAGTTGTTTGTAATTTTTGTCAGCCCGTGTTTAGGCTAATTAAGTAATGACCTCAATATCTTTTATTCCTCAAAATACAAGCTCTACGGTGGTTATAAGTTAATGAAACCGTTTTCCAATAGATATTCTTTTCTGATTCTTTGATTGATTTTATTCGATATTGTTGTAAAAAGATTATCGGATTCTTTTGGGTTATTCTCTTTTAGTATGCTTGCTTTAACCAAAGAAAAATAGATGTTCTCTTTTGATAGTTTGTTCTCAATTTTTTCCAGTAGCTCTATGGCTTCTTTTTTTCTTCCTATCTTATTCAGGCAAAAACAATAATTTAGTTTTATAATGGGAGATTGCGAAATTTGCAACAGTACTTCATATAGTTTTACAATATCAGACCAGTCCTTTGAGGTTAGAGTGGTTATAGCCATATATTTACCTGTAATAATGGCTTCAATGTAAAATTTATGGATAGTTTCCGGTTTTTTTAGGAACTGAAATCCTAAATTGATGAGTTCTTTGTTCCATTTTTCACGGTTCTGATTAAAAAATGAAATAAATTTTCCATTATCAATTTTTGCAGGAATTCGTGCGATATGAAAACAAAAAAGTGCTAATAGATTGCTGGTAGAATTTGATTGGTACTTAGCAAATAACATTTTGGCTAAAGAAAATGCTTCTAAACATAAATCTTCGTTTACAATTGTTTGTATTTTCTCATTAAAAGAATCAAAACCAATGTTGAACACGGCGTAGAGAATTTCTTCTACGACTAAAAGAGTATCGGTGTCTGTAATCACCGAATCTGGATCGAATACCTTGTTGTTAAATTTAAGCTGAATAGCTTTTTTTGCTCTGTTGACAGTTTTATAAATGGCTTCTTGGTTCAGTAGGGTAGTTTCGCTTATCTCTTTTATACTCAATCCAAAAATATTCTTTAGGATAAAAATTATTTTTGCCTGTGTAGAAAGGATGGATAGAGATGAAACAAAAAGAATGGTTTGAAGACGCAGGTCATCTTCAATCATGGTGTTGTTTTCATCAATAGAAATCGAGGAAAGCTCTACTTCTTTTTGTTTCTTTTTGATTTGATTGATTATATCGTTTCGAGCGACTACAAAAAGCCAATTCTCCTTGTTATTTGGATCCTCATTAAGAGTCCAAATTTTCAAGGATTTCAAAAAAGTATTTTGGATAGCGTCTTCAATTTCAGAAACGTAGCGAGCCCCGAATTGGTGGAGTAATCCGGAAAACAACTTTCCATATAAAGTTCTATAATAAATATCTTCTTTGAAAAAATGACTATTGCCCACCATCTTCCATTTCCATAATAGGGCGAATTTCTGTTGTGCCTCCGTAGAGGTGTGTAGGACATTCTTTTGCAATTTCTACAATGCTTTGCAAATCATTGGCTTGTAAGAGGTAATATCCACCGATAATCTCTTTGGATTCTATATAAGGTCCGTCTTTTATTATGCTGTCTTTTCCACATATCAGAACTCCTTTATCGTGCAAGCCATCACCGGAAATCAAATGTCCCAATTCAGCTAATTTATTTGCCCAATCCATATGAGCTTTACCTAATTCCTCCATCTCTTTTGAGGAGAGTGCGTTCATTTTTTCGATGTCTTCGTGTAGTAATAATAAAAACTGTTTCATTGTAAATTGTTTTAAGATTTAGGATAAAGACATTTTAGTGCTTCAGTTTTGGACATTCGATGATGAAATTTTCATGGTATTTTCGTTCCAAAGAAATCAAAACTTCAATAAACTTCTAAAAAAATCTTTGTTCAAAAATTTTTCTACAGGATATATTTTTAAGAAATGATTTCCCACAAAAACCATGATAAGAACTAATAAAGGCTTATAAACCAGATTGATGAGGCTATGCGAAAAATTAGGTAAAAGTATGGTGACAGTAACCGATAACGAACAAAGAATCATTGCCAAAATCATATTCATAGATAGGGGAAAAACCTTGAATATATAATAGTTAAAAGATATTTTAATCAGATTAAAAATAGTAAGAGAAGTAGCATAAGCAATGGCGATTCCTAAAATTCCCAAATCGGTATAGTAAATGAATAAAGCATTGAGACCTACAGTAAGACACGCCAAAATTAACATGGAAAAGGTATTGAATCTATAGTATTGGGATAAGGAGATAATATGTCCGTTGAACCCCGTAGCTAAATCAAAAAGCATCGCTATTCCAATAATCCAAACAATGGGCTCTGCTTCTTTGAATAATTCACCATTTTTAATGAAATCTGTTAAAAAAGGAAATCCCACCAAAATACAGGAAAACAAAACCATGCCGAGAAAAAATAAACTGAGAGAAGTCTTTTTATGAAACTGATTGAGCTCCTCCAAAGAACGCTCTGCAAGATGTTTGTTGATGATAGGAGCCGAAATATTATACAATCCCATTTGTGGAATATTGATGAGCGTAACAATAGAGTAGATGTTGCTGTACAAGCCATTTTCTTCGAAACTCAGATATTCCCCAATCATAAAATTATCAATCTTCAAGGCAACAAAACTCCCAATATTTCCAAGAAAACCAAAAAAAGAGTAACTCAATATCTCTAACCAGAATTTATTTTTTCGAAAATATCCGGTACTAAAATCCGGTGTTATTTTTTCCAACTTATTGCTGTACCATATATAGCCCAACATAGCGACAACAAAGACTCCGAAGAAAAATGCGTAAGAAAATTTCTCGGGAAAACCAATGAAAAAAAACAAACAAAATGCTCCTAAATTGGCTATTTTGGGGAAGAAATTCTCAAAAATATTAGGAATAACAATTCTTTTGTAGTTGGAAATATATTTGTTCAGTACCGCCGAAATTGCCAAAACCAAAATTAAGGGTAAAATAAGACGTTTCATTTGCCAGTGCTCCGATTCTTTAAGAGAAGGGAATACTTCTGCCGAAACAAAATAGAGAACTGTAAATAATACAAAATTAAAAACAATACCTACCAACGAAAGCGAGAGCAGGTTTTGGTGTCTCCCGTCTTTTTGTGTCGTGTAGAAGAACTTCACATTAGAAAAAGACAATCCAAACACAACAATGGGCAGCATCATTTCTGCGGTGGGGAGAATATAGCGAAGTTTCCCATAAAATTCCAAATCATGAGGAAATACAAATAATGCCGAAAAAGTTCCCAGCAAAAATCCGAGATAGCCAATAATGGAATATTTGAAACCTTGTCGTGCAATTATGCTCATGCTATGTTTTTACTTGGTATTTGTAATTGGTAATTAGTAGTAATTAAGTATTTAGTAATTGGTATATTGTACATTTGTAGCTTTATTCAT
>JAGOJI010000021.1 GCA_017995195.1 Cloacibacterium sp. | reverse complement strand
TTTACTTTATTTTTATAATTGATATTGTTGTAGTTTTGATGAATCTTTTAACTCATATACCAATGGCAACAAGACACGACCGAATTATAAAGTTGGAAAAGACAGCCGAAATAATTATCTCATGGAGAGGTTCTACCTCGTCTCTTTTGGTACACACCGTTATGTTTGTTGTCGCATTTTTATTGCCATTGTTTGGAGTTATAGCTTTTGAAAGTATGCTTTTGGTACTCACTACTGTTGTTTCGCTGGAGGCGATTTATCTGTCTATTTTTATTCAGATGTCGGTCAATAAAACTACTCAACACATCGAATTTATTCAGGAAGATGTGAATGAAATCCAAGAGGATATTGATGAAATCCAGGAAGATATTGATGAGATTCAGGAAGATATCGAAGACATTGTAGATGAAGACGAGGTAAGTGAAAAAGTAGAAAAAACCATTTTAAAAAGCAATGTTTCTAACAATACCAACGAAATTAAAGCCTTGAAAAATAAGATTTTAGAACTTCAACATGAACTTGAAACCTTGAAGAAAAATCGCTAAATCAATCCAGCGAATTTTTCCACGCTATGGTAAAACCAATAAAATCTTCTACACTAAGTTCTTCTGCCCTTTTTTCTAAAAACTGATGGGTAGAAATCCCTTCAGGAATGCCTAAAACTTTTAGAGCATTGCTGAGTTTTTTTCGTCTTTGGTTAAAACCGGCTTTTACAATTTGTTTGAAGAGAACCTCATGACCCTCTAAGCCCGATTTGGGATTTCTTGTAAGTTTTATAACGCCCGATTTTACTTTTGGAGGCGGGTTGAATACATTCTCATGAACGGTGAAAAGATATTTTACATCATAATATGCCTGAACCATTACCGATAAAATTCCATAATCTTTGGTGCGTGGGACAGCAGCAGTTCTTTCGGCAACCTCTTTCTGAAACATTCCTGCCATCTCAGGAATTTGCCGGTAGTGGTCGATGATTTTAAATAAAATTTGCGAAGAAATATTGTAAGGAAAATTCCCAATAACCGCTACTTCTTCCGAAGCAAAAATTGGGCTGACCTCCAATTTGAGAAAATCGCCTACGAAATGCTTTTCGGTGAGCTTAGGATAGTGTTTTTTGAGGTAGTCTATGGACTCTCTATCTATTTCTGCTACAAAAATCTCTTGTTCTTTTTCCAAAAGATATTTAGTGAGTACACCTGTTCCGGGACCCACTTCCAATACTTTGTTGTACCTTTCAAAAGATAAACTGTCTACTATTTTTCGGGCGAGATTCTCATCGGTAAGGAAGTGTTGACCGAGATGTTTTTTGGCTTTTACATTCAAAATTTTAATTTTTTTAGTTGTTCATCATCACAATTTTCGGTAAGAGAGTTTGGGATACAAAACCGTATTTTTATGATTTTATTAACATTGATTTTCTTTGGAACGCCTCAAATTTCGGAAGATTTTTTCTATTTTAGCAAAAAATTTTGATTGAATGGCAAATACAGTAGATGATTTTAATAAGAAGAGGCTGCGTTCCAGCAATATTACAGTAACCATCAGTATCGCTTTGGTGCTATTTTTGGTGGGACTTTTCGGTTTAATTCTCATTAATGCTCAAAAATATTCGGATTATATTAAAGAACAATTGGTGGTAGAGGTGTATTTCAAAGATTATTTAGATCCGCGAGACTCTGTGAATACCAATAAGTTTCAGCAAGAAACCGTTAGAAAGATTCAGCAACAGAACTATGTGAAAAAAGCCTATTTCATTTCCAAAAAAGAAGCGACAGAAGTGGCTAAGAGACAATTAGGAATTGATGCCAATGCCCTTTTTGAAGAAGATATTTTTCCGGCATCGGTAGAGGTTACCCTAAAACCCGAATTTGTGGATCCCGAAAAAATAAACGACGTAGTAAAACATTTGGCTTCTATAGAAGGGGTAAGCGAAGTGAAAAACGACAGCAAGCTTACACAGGAAGTGTATTACAACCTCAATAGGATTTTGTTATGGATCTTGGGTTTTTCTATTTTGTTCCTTATTGTAGCTATGGTGTTGATTAACAACTCTATTCGATTGAAAATATTTTCCAAAAGATTTATTATTAAAACCATGCAGTTGGTAGGAGCTAAGAGAAGGTTTATCCTTAAGCCTTTTGTAAAAGAAGCTGCTATACTTGGGACAATCGGAGCTGTAATAGGGCTTAGCGTTTTGTTTGTGGTGTGGTATTATTTTACCAACGAAATCGGTCAGGAGTTTGTACAAGACCCCAATCAGTATATTTTATTAATTATTTTGGTTGTTGGTGTAGGGATACTAATAACTGTTTTGAGTACTGTATTTGCCACATGGCGATTCCTCAAATCAAGTGTAGATGATTTGTACTATTCTTAAACCATTACCAAACGAAAGTTCAGACTTTTAATCATCAGCTGTTTTATTGTTTTGATGATATGATTTTGAAGATTTTGGACTTTATTTCAAATAAAAAATAATGAGCAAAAAAATAAAAATATCCAGTAATAATCCTGCTACAGTAGAAAAAAAACCGACAACAGAAGTCAATTCTTTCTATTTTGGGAAGAAAAACTTCAAACTCATGTTGATAGGTTTGGCACTTATTACCTTAGGATTTATCCTTATGATGGGGAGCGATGCCAATACCAGACCCGATGGTACTTTTGACCCGAACTATTGGAATGACGATATTTTTTCGGTAGTAAGAATCCGAATTGCTCCTTTGCTTATTATCATTGGTTTTGTAGTGCAAGTTTTTGCTATTATCAAAAGAAAATAGTTCAAATTTTTAACCTCCGATTTTTAATTACTTGATTATCCTATTTTATGAATACCATAGAAGCTATTATTATTGCCATTATAGAAGGTCTCACCGAGTATCTTCCTGTTTCGTCCACCGCTCATATGATTTTTACCAGCACGCTTTTTGGTGTTCAGGAAGATGAATTTGTGAAAATGTTTCAGGTTTCCATACAGTTTGGAGCCATTCTGTCAGTAGTTTTTCTGTATTGGAAAAAGTTTTTCGATTTCAATAACCTGCAATTCTATCTAAAATTAGGTTTTGCCGTTATTCCTGCTTTGGTTTTGGGATATATTTTTGATGATATGATTGAGGGTGTTCTTGGTTCGCCCATTCCTATTGCCATTGTATTGGTCTTAGGAGGAATTGTTCTTTTGTTTATAGATAAGGTATTTACAGACCATCAAATAGATAACGAGAAAGATATAAGCATAAAAAAAGCTGTAACCATAGGCTTTTGGCAATGTCTTGCCATGATGCCGGGTACAAGTAGAAGTGCAGCATCTATTATTGGAGGAATGCAACAAAAACTAACTCGAAAAGCCGCTGCCGAGTTTTCCTTTTTTCTGGCAGTTCCCACCATGTTGGCGGTAACGACTTACTCTATTTTCCTCAAAAAATGGAACTATAAAGGAGTAGAACAAAAAGGCTATGAGATGATTATGGCATCAAAAGAAAATCTCATGAACTTTGCTTTAGGAAACCTTATTGCATTTTTTGTGGCATTAGTTGCGATGAAATTTTTTGTGGAAATGATCAGCAAATACGGTTTCAAACCTTGGGGTTGGTACAGAATTGTCGTGGGAATTGTATTACTCATTTATTTTGTAGGGATTAAATAATTTTTAGCGATTTTTAATCAACTCGAAAACCGCTACATCAAAACTTTTGTTTCTAAAAAATTCCGAATCATGTTAATTTAAAATATGACAGCAGAGCAAATACTTGCCGGACAAATTCTTTTGGTAGACAAACCATTGGATTGGACGTCTTTTCAGGCAGTAAATAAAATAAAATTTAAACTCAAGAGGGAATTTCACTTCAAAAAAATAAAAATAGGGCATGCCGGAACACTCGACCCCAGAGCTACCGGATTACTTATTGTTTGTACCGGTAAAGCTACCAAGCAAATTCCCGAAATACAAGATGCTCCCAAAGAATATTGGGCTGAAATAAAAATAGGTGTACAAACAGAAAGCTACGATACCGAGAAACCGGAAATCCTTCCGCAGGAGTATACCCATATTACAGAAACCGAAATTCGACAGGCTATTGACCAATTTATTGGTGAAATATATCAAAAACCTCCGGTTTTTTCAGCAATTAAAATTGATGGAAAAAGGGCGTACAACTTAGCACGTACCGGAGAAGAAGTAGAGATTAAACCCAGAAAAACCACAGTCCATTATATCAAAGAAATGAAGGTAGATTTACCTTTTGTGAGTTTTGTAGTAGGCTGTTCCAAAGGGACTTATATCCGTTCATTAGCTCACGATATAGGGCAGAACTTGGGGGTAGGTGCTTATCTTACCCAACTTAGGAGAACAAAAATTGGAAATTTTTCTATTGAAGATGCTACAACCAATTATTTAGACAACGATTTTCGCTTTCATATTGATTAATGAGATAATCACTATGCTAATAAAGGCATTAATTAACTGCTTCTAACCAAATTACCACGACAAATTAATTATCGGACTCTTTTCTGACTCAGTAGCATCATAAAAATTACCGGAATTCCGAATAATGAGGTAATGATATTAATAGGAAACTGAGAAATTTCGGAAATTATGGAGAATATTTCCATGATTAAAATACCCAATATCATATTCAAAATCCATTGATGCCATAGCTGAGAAGGCTTCCAAATCATTCGACAAAAATGAGGTACAACTATTCCGATAAACAAAATAGGACCTAAAAATGCTGTTACTGATGCCGACAACAAAGAAGAAGCTGCAATCACAAAAAAACGCAGACGGGGCAAATTTACTCCCATGGTTTGTGCATAGGCACTTCCTAAGCTAACTCCTATTAAGGGTTTTATGCTTTTGAAACCGAAAAAAATCCCCAAGATTATAAATAAGCAAAGCACCAAAATTTGGTTTTGGGTCACCTGATTATTTGCCCCAAAAGACCATAAAATATAATTTTTTAAGGATTGACTTTCCGCATAAAACTGTAGAATACTAACCAAAGCACCCGATAAAGCCGAAATAAGAAATCCGAAAATAATAAGATAAGTATTATCCTGAAATTTTTTGGAAAAAAATAATAACAGAATCATCATGGCAAGACTCCCAACAATTGCAGAACTGCTGATGAGACTATTTTGTAAAAATTCGGGTAAAACAAAATCCTGTGAAAAAAAGATATAGAAAGCAACCGAAAGACTGGCTACAGAAGTAATTCCTAAAACCGAAGGTCCTGCCAAAGGATTCTGAAAATATTCTTGTAACAAAAAGCCACTGGTAGGGATAGAAATTCCCGCCAAAAGCATTACAATAACTCTGTTGATTCTCAGTTGTGCAATTTGGGAATTAAAAGAGTGTGTGTCCCAAAAATCTGAAAAACGAAGGTGTACAAAGCCTACATTCAAATTGACAAAAATGGAAATAATTGTCAGTAATACAATGGCAGAGCACAGAACTTTGAATTTTTTCGGCATTAGTAGATAGTTATGCGTTTTGGCGTTTTGAGTTTGGGATCTCAATCCTTTATGCACAAATCAAAACGCTCAACGCTTTATAATTCATTGTATGTTTTAGTTGTTGATTTCTAATTCTTTACTAAAACTCACAACGCTTTTACTTAAAAGAATTTATTTTACTATTAAGATCTTCTTTGCTCATCATTCCTATTGTTTCATCTCGTTTTTCTCCTTTAGTAATCAATGTAAACGGAATGGAATTACCTGTCCATGTTTTGAAGTTTTTGGTAAAAAAATCAGGAGAAACGCTGGAAGTATCCAGTAAAACAATATGCTTACTCAAGTTGTTTTCTGCTCCAAAATCGTTTACAGCGGTTTTCCAATCTTCTTTAGCATCTACACTTATAAAGGTAAACTTCACCTTTTCGTTTTTCATTTTCTCCATTTTCTCTTTGAAGTGGGGAATTTCCTTCATACAAGGACCACACCAAGTGGCAAAGAAATTAGTAACATATAGAGTGTCGTTTTTTTTTGGAGCAACAAATTCTGCTACTTTTTCTGTACTCCATTCCGGTATTGCAGTAGATGCTACAGCTTCAGTTTTTGTGCTATCTACAGTAGTTTCTGTGGAAGTTTTTTCTGTAATAGGAGCTTCTTTTTTGGTACAGCTTGCAATAGAGATAATAACCGATAAGGCTATAGTGAACTTTTTCATATGTAGATTTTTATTGTTTTTTTATTTGTTATGCAATCGCTCTATTTTCATTGTAAGTTCTGCTTTACCAATTGTGGCGATTTCATAAAAAAGAATTTATTAAATTTGTATTAATGAATAATCAATTAACAAGGGCACACGAGCCCATATTTGAGAGGCTAAAAATAAGTAAAAAACAACAACTGACCAAAAACTCCTTTCTACTGGAGTTTGAAATCCCTGCTGATTTGCAGGCGATTTATCGGTATCATGCAGGTCAGTTTGTGAAAATTAAATTCGATATCAATGGGCAAAATGTCACAAGAGATTATTCCTTTGTCTCCGCTCCTCACGAGAGTAGACTGCTTTTAGCGATTAAAATAAACTCCGAAGAAAGTACTGCTTTTCAATTGTTTGAAAATTATAGTATTGGAGATTTTTTACAGGTAAGTCAGCCTATGGGGAGGTTTACCATTAGTACAAAACCCAATGAGAAAAGAACCATTTTGGGCTTTGCCTCGGGTATTGGAATTACCCCTATTTTTAGCCATATCAAAAACATTCTTTATCAGGAAAAAGGAAGTCGTTTTTTTCTTTTTTATGGGAACAAATCTACGGAAGATATTGTCTTTAAAAACGAACTTTCGGAGCTTCAAAACGTTTATGGAGAACGTTTGCAGGTGCATTATTTCTTTTCTCAGGAAGAGCAAAAAGATGCCTTTTTTAGTGGAAGATTAGATGAGAAAAAAGTAGATTTAATCATCAATCAAATCCTGAATTTAGATGAAGATGATGAAGAAACCACTTTGTGGGATCAGGTAGATGAAATTCTTATTTGTGGACCGGGAGAAATGATAAAATCTGTTGCCAATGCCTGTTTTAACAATGGAATCCCCAAAAAATCTATTCATTTTGAGTTGTTTGAAGAATACAATGAAGATATTTTCTTGAATGAAGAAAGTTTCCCTTTACTCAAGGATATATCGGTTCGCTTCAAATTTAACCATCAAGAAAGTAAAGAAGTAATTTTAGTAGATAATCAAAAAAAAATATTGCCTCAGTTGCTTAGTTTGGGCTATAAATTACCTTATTCCTGTAAGTCGGGAATTTGTGGAGCTTGTACCTGTAAGTTGGAAGAAGGAGAGGTGGTAATGACGGAAAATGAGTATTTAACGGATAATGAGTTGCAACAAAACTACATTTTGCCCTGTACTTCTATTGCTCTGACTCAAAAAATTATTCTTAACTTTGATGGAGATTGAAGCAACTCAAATACATATCCCAAACCCTTGTTATCCTTATAGAAATAGGGATTCTACTTATGGTATGGGCGAATTTGTGGGTATATATCATTACCAACGGACGCACTTTTACCCAAATAAGTAAAGTGCCGCCCAGAGAATGTGCTTTGGTTTTAGGAACTTCGCCTAAGATGAAATCCGGAAGAGCTAATCCGTATTTTATATCGAGAATGAGAGCTGTGGCAACACTTTTTCATCACGGAAAAATCAAAAAAATTATTGTAAGTGGCGAGAAAAGTCCCAATTATGACGAACCCAAAGCCATGAAAAAATTTTTGGTATACCGCGAGGGTGTTCCCGAAAACATTATTATAGAAGACCCCAAAGGTTTCAGTACCCGAGAAAGCATCTTGCGTTGCAAAAATGAATTTAAGGAAAATGAAGTCATTATTGTTTCTCAAGGGTTTCATAATTTGAGAGCCTTATTTTTTGCTCGGAATAATGATATGAACGCTTTGGGATTTGATGCTCAAGACGTTACCAAAAACGAAAGTTATTACAGAAATCATGCGAGAGAGGCTTTGGCAAGAGTTCAGGCAGTCATATATTATATACTCGGGATTTCCTGATGTCATTTTTTTCTTGTCGGAGAATTAAGATGAGGGATTAAAAAATTATATTTGTAAAAAAAAACAATTATGCTTGTAATAGGTATTGCCGGAGGAACCGGATCGGGTAAAACTACGGTAGTAAATAAGATTCTTCAACAACTGAATGCAGAAGGTGTCAATGTTCTCTCTCAGGATAATTACTACCACGATAATTCCAATTTGAGTCTTCAGGAAAGAGAGGCTCTGAATTACGACCATCCCAAATCAATAGATTTTGAATTGTTGACGGAGCATGTAAAGGCATTGAAGAACAATAAGAGTATAGAGCAACCCATTTATTCTTTCGTAACGCACACCCGTACAGGAGATTACCTGTTGGTAGAACCTCGAGAAGTTCTCCTTGTAGAAGGTATTTTGGTACTTACCAACAAAGAATTACTAAAAGAGTTCGACCTGAAAGTCTTTGTACATACCGATAGCGATGAGCGCTTGATTAGGCGTATCAAACGAGATACTCAGGAGCGTGGAAGAGATTTAGATGAAGTGCTGCACCGCTACCAAACCACGCTAAAACCAATGCACGAAGAATTTATAGAGCCATCGAAATCCCATGCCGATATTATTATCCCCAATATGAAACCTAATACGGTGGCAATCGATTTTTTAACTACAGTAGTGGGAAATTCTCTTAAAAATGAATAATTCATGGAAGAATTGATAAAACCAATAGAAAAAAAATCGTCTAAAATCACTTTTGTGAAAAAATACCTGATGAATAAGTATTTTATCACTATTTTCTTGTTTTTGGTTTGGATGACTTTTTTTGACAATACTTCGTGGTTGGTTATCAGAGACCTAAATAGAGAAATCGATAAATACGAGCAACAGTTGAGCTTTTACAAAAACGAATACGAAAAAAACGATGCGTTTTACAAAAAATTGATGCTCAATAAGTCGGAAAAAGAAAAATATGCCCGAGAAAACTACTTCATGAAAAAAAGAAACGAAGAAATTTTTATTCTGGTAGTCGATAGTTCCAAAGTGAAAGAAGCAAGAAAAAAATAAAAAAACAAAGCCTCCGAAAATGTTCAATAAAGTTAGCCTTCAAGACTGGGAAAATTTGGTTAAAAAACAACTGAAAACAGAAAATATCCAAGATGTTTTAGTCAAAGAAAATTTGGAAGGAATTGTGGTAAAACCATATTACAACGAGGTTTCTGTTCCACTTAGAAATTTGCCCAAAGTTGAAGAATCTACTCATCTGGTAGCAAAATATCAGGACGATTTGCATGATTATGCGTATGCTTTTTTGGTAGAAAACAGTGATACGGAACTAAAAGAAAAAAGCATTTTTGTAAGCCAAAATATTATTTTTGATGAATTTAAATTTTCTACGGAGAACACCTATTTTTCTTTATCCGATGTTTTTAATGATTTAGGCGATGGAACCCATGGTTTCCGGTATCACCTTAATAAAAACTATGCAGAAAAACTACTTGCACAACCTTATGAGAGGAATATAGCCGTTAATGTGGCTTCTCACCAAAACGCAGGAGCTTCCATTACTCAGCAATTAGCCATTGCATTGGCAAAAACTAAAGAACTCACGGAAGTTTTCGGTGCCGAAATTCTAAAAAAACTGGTTTTTCATTTTGCTATTGGCGGAAATTATTTCTTTGAAATTGCTAAAATAAGAGCATTCAAATTACTTTTCAATCAATTATCCAAAGAATTTGGCGAGAATGAAATCCCGTACATTTTTGTGGAAACTTCACTTAGAAATAAAACTAAAAACGACGAAGAAAACAATATTATTCGTTCTACCTTAGAACTTTCTGCCGCAATGATTGGTGGTGCAGACGCAGTTTTTACCAACGACTATAAACTGCAAAACTCCACCACTTTATCTGAGGAAATCTCCTTCAAACAACAAATAGTTTTGGCGTACGAAAGTATTATTAATGTATTTGAAGACGCATCTAACGGTAGTTACTTTGTGGAAGATGCTACCCAACAATTTGCAAAAAATGCTTGGAAATTATTCCTCAACATCGAGGAAGATGGTGGTTATATTGAAAGTCTCCAAAAAGGAACAATTCAAAAGATGGTTTATAATCAGGCCATTGCAGAGCAAAATTGGGTGAGAGAGGGCAGAATAAAACTAATAGGAGTCAACCTTTACCCAAAATTGGAAAAAACAAAATCTGCAGAAGAAATGTACTCCGAATACCAAATGAAACCGGTACGCTGGGCAGAAATGTTCGAATGATTCTAACTGTAGCCTGCTAAAATTAGATGTAAATCCATAGATAAGTGGATATATTTACAAAATATGAAAGATATATGTAAAAAAAGTAAACTGCTTTTTTTATCTTTGTTAAAATTAAATTTTGATGAAAAAAATAATATCCCTTGCGGTTTTTACATTTATATTATTTAGTATGACTTCTTGTGCCGAGAAAATAGTAGTGAATAGAGTAGTGGATTCGGAAAAATACGGAAAAATATTATTAGGGCATCAAACCCGAAGCCAGCTTCAGACAGAACCTTTTAACTCTTGGTACGACTATAACTATAAAGAGTACGAGTTTGATAAAGCAATTGTAGATCAGCTCAAAAAAAATAAAATTACTTCCTATCAGATCACGATTCTTTTAGGGACTTGGTGTAGTGATAGCCAAAGAGAAGTACCCAAATTAATGAAGATTTTAGATGCTGTAAAATTTCCGGAAGGCAAATTGAAAATCATAGGGCTTACTCGTAAAAAAGAAGGGATTAATGGAGAAGAAGTGCAATATGCAATAAAAAAAGTTCCTACTATTGTTGTCGAGAAATACGGAAAAGAAATTGGCAGAATAATCGAAACCCCACAAAGTGGATCGCTGGAAAGAGATTTATTAGACATCATTAAGAAAAAATAACATTTTGAGATTTTTTTAATTTTGTGATGTACTAAAAATATTTTTAATTAATTTTATCACTTATGAAGTCTTAATTGAGAATCGATTAAGACTTTTTTTTTACCAACAACATGAGACCTTTACTAAGAAAAATAATTCGAGTTACTACGCTTCAGGAAATTGGGGAGCGGAGGATATCCGACTATAGGCTGGCAAAAGGTTTTAGAAAACTTCAGATTACGCTTCGATCTTATGTTCGAGATGCTATACTTATTGTCTTGGGGATTTTTTCGGTCTCCTTTGGTTTCAAAGGTTTTCTTTTGACTAATAAATTCATAGATGGTGGTGCAACAGGAATTTCACTTTTAATTTCTGCGTTAACAGATATTCCGCTTTCTATTTTGATTGTTGTAGTCAATTTTCCCTTTATTATTATGGGGTACAAAACTGTGGGAGTACAATTCGCAATCAAAACCACTTTGGCCATTATGGGATTGGCTCTTTGTATTGCCACGATTTCGTTTCCTAATGTGACAGATGATAAACTTCTGGTAGCGGTTTTTGGAGGTTTTTTCCTTGGAGCAGGTATAGGATTTGCAATTAGAGGAGGTGCTGTGATAGATGGAACTGAGGTACTTGCCATATTTTTAAGCAAAAAATTAGGAGCTACTATTGGTGATATTATCATGGTAGTGAATGTTATTATTTTTTCGGCGGCAGCTTATTTGCTGGGTGTTGAGATTGCCCTTTATTCCATGATTACTTACTTGGCGGCTTCCAAAACTCTTGATTTTTTTGTAGAAGGTATCGAAGAGTATATTGGGGTTACCATTGTATCTTGCCACAATGAAGAAATAAGACAAATGATTATTGATAAAATGGGGCGTGGTGTTACCATCTACAACGGAAAACAAGGCTATGTGAAAGGAAGTGAAATCCGAGATGTAGAAATAGTGTATTCGGTGGTTACCCGACTCGAACTCAATAAACTCTACACTGAAATAGAAAAAATAGACAGCAATGCCTTCGTTGTTATGCATAGTGTAAAAGACACCAAGGGAGGAATGATAAAGAAGAGACCTCTTAAATAAACATGAACTAAAATAAAGTATAATGAATCATAAAAATAAAACCATACTTTCTTTTTTATTGGGAAGTATTTTTGCTTTCCTCATTATTTATTTTTGGAAAGGGGTTAATAAGAATGAAGCGGCTCAAATCAATAAAGACTATTACATTATTACCAATCAAATCAGTAAAATGAACAAAATGGTAGTCTTAGAACAAGATTTTTCCAGTTTCCAAACCCACAGAAGTTCTGCTTTTAAAGTAGGAGGTTATGATATTTTACCCAAAGAAATGGTGCTTTATTCTACTGCCAAGGCACAGGTAAGTTATGATTTAAAACAAATGAAATTGGAAGTGGATTCCATTGATAAAAAGTTGATTATCAAAGAACTACCCAATGCCGAAATTAAAATAATGCCGGATGTAAAAATTCATTTTATGGATGATTACGCCATCAATCGTTTCAGCCAATCCGATCTCAATGGTATTATGGAAGCGGCAAAGCAAAATATGGTAAAAAGTGTTGATCAAAGGAAACTCCGAGAAGAGGGAAGAAAACAACTGATTACCAATCTCAACGAAATTTTTGTTCTTGCTAAAGCCCTGAATTACACCATAGAAGACGAGACTCGGCAGGTAATTTTACAGTAAATATTTTGGTTGGTTTAATAAAAACTTGACATAATAACTGAAAAATAGTTGGTAAACTACTGAAAATAATGATTAATAAAGAGCTTAAAAAAAGTTTTATGAAATTTCATAAAACTTTTTTTGTGGTAAAGAGCTAACTTAAATTTTTAGTTTCCATCAAGAAGGTTGCCTAAACCTCCTAAAATACTTCCTTCTTCTTTTCTTCCACCTACACTTGATCCATAAGAAAGTATTCTACTTGCCAATCGGCTAATAGGCAGCGTTTGAATCCACACTTTACCCGGACCTCTTAACTGTGCGAAGAACAAGCCTTCTCCACCGAAAATGGTATTCTTGATTCCTCCTACAAATTGTATGTCATAATCTACGTTTTGGGTAAATGCAACAATACAACCGGTATCTATTTTCAGTACTTCGCCCGCTTGTAATTCTTTTTCGATAACGTGTCCGCCACTGTGTACAAAGGTCATTCCGTCTCCTTCCAATTTCTGCATAACGAAGCCTTCTCCTCCGAAAAGTCCGGTTCCTAATTTTTTCTGAAACTCGATTCCTACAGAAACACCTTTGGCGGCACAAAGGAAACTGTCTTTTTGACAAATTACCTTCCCGCCTAATTGCTTCAAATCCAATGCAATAATTTTTCCCGAATAAGGAGCAGCAAAGGTAACATGCCTTTTTTGCTGAGACTGATTGGTATACAGTGTCATAAAGAGATTTTCGCCGGTTAACAATCTTTTGCCTGCGGAAAAAATTTTCCCCATAATTCCTCCTGTTTCGTTACCGTCCCCAAACATGGTTTGCATCTGTATTCCATCAGTCATCATCATAAAACTTCCGGGTTCGGAGATTACACTTTCTTGTGGGTCGAGTTCTATTTCTACACATTGCATTTCTTCTCCGAAGATTTTGTAATCTATTTCGTGATTGTTCATCGTTTTTTTATTTTTTTTTAATCCTTTATTTATTGGTTATCGTTTTTGTACCACCCTGAGTATTTTACATAATTATTGGCTATTCTGTTGATTTCTCCCTCAATAAGTTCCTGCGAAACATCTTTTATTTTTTTTGCGGGAACTCCTGCCCAAAGTTCTCCGGCTTCAATATGCGTTCCTTGAGTAACTACGGCTCCTGCGGCTACAATAGCATTGCTTTCGATCACACAATCGTCCATTACAATAGCTCCCATACCTATTAAAACATTGTCTTTAATGGTACAACCATGTACAATAGCATTGTGTCCTACAGAGACATTGTTACCAATAGTGGTGGGATATTTCTCGTAAGTACAGTGTACCATAGCATTGTCCTGAATATTGACTTTATCCCCAAGTTTGATGTAATGAACATCGCCTCGCAGAACTGCGTTGTACCAAATGCTACAATCTTTTCCCATTTCTACATCTCCAATAATCACGGCTGTTTCTGCTAAAAATGTATTCTCTCCAATTACGGGTGTTTTGCCTAAAAGATTTTTAATGAGTGCCATTCATCTTCTTATTTATAAGCCTCCATGGCTTTGTTGAGTAATTCTATTTGCTTGTTAAGGCTTTCACTTTTAGGATTAGATTTCAGGACGTTCATTTTTCTGTCCAAACCTCCTTTAAGCATATTTACAATCATCATTTTTACTTGAGGGTTGTTGCCAATCTGGCTTTTTGCCTGATGAAGAATTTTGGTTAAATTTTCTACAGCTTTGGTATTATCGCTATCCATAATCCAGTTAAAACCTTCTTCCGTAGGCTTCGCCAACTCCGGATTTTGGAAACCAATAAAAGGATAAAATGCTACGGTAGAAGCTATTGCAGGCATGTGTTTGTCTATTTTTTTCTCAACAATTACAGGGATAAGAACCATAATAAGGTCTTCTTTGGCACTGCTAAGGTCTATATTTGTAATTAAGCCTTCCAATCTTTCTGGAGCCACATTAGAAATTCCGAAAACAGAATTTCCCTTAACAGAATTGGAAATGGAGTTGAGTCCTTTCTCGAAAATTGGCAAATACTTTTTATCTTTAGTTTCGGCTAATTTGGCTATGGCCTTTGCCTGAACTAAAGTTTTGGGGTCTGTATTGGCTATTTTTTCTAATTCCGATAAAGTAGCTTTCGAAACTTCGGGAATTTTAAGGTCTAACTTATCTATGGCTTCTATTCTTAATTGATGATAAGGATCTTTCAGTGCTGCCAAAAGTGTTTTTAGAGCTGCAGGATTTTTACCAATATTTTCTTTGGCATTCTGAATGGCTGATAATCTGGACTTCAAATCTTTGGAATGAAGGTATTGATGAAGATATTGCTCCGGAGTTTTATCGTCCTTAATGTCTGCCAGTAACACACCATCGGCATTTACATTCACCAAATCAGGCTTTTGATTGAAATTGAAGGTAAACATATTTTTTGCCTTGGCTTCTGCCCAAACTTGATGCCTGTTCGCTTTAGAGCCTTCGTAAACATCTATGGTTAAAGGAAATTCAAAAAAATCTCCTGTTTGGTTGATATGTACTGTTACTTGTTTTTTTACCGGTTCATAGGTGTATTTAACGTCTAATTTCGGATGCCCTTTACCAAAAAACCACTGATTGAAGAACCAGTTCAAATCCTTTCCGCTTACTTTTTCTAAAGAAAGTCTTATTTGATGAGCTTCTCCCGTTCCATATTCGTTGGTTTTAAGATAATCATTGAGTCCTGCAAAGAAAGCCTCATCTCCTAAATAATTTCTCAACATATGCAAAATACCACCACCTTTGTTATACGAAACGGCATCGAACATATCCTCTTTATCGTGATAACTGAATCGTACCAAATCTTTGGAAATATTCATGGGATCCATGAAATAACCTCTTAGAGAGCTGTACAAATTGTAATCTGCAGCATCTTTTCCATATTTATACTCCGTCCACAGATATTGGGAATATGTTGCAAAACTCTCGTTTACGGTAAGGTTAGCCCAGCTTTCGGTAGTTACCAAATCTCCAAACCAATGATGAAATAGCTCGTGTGCAATGGTATCTTCCCAAGTATTTTCATCAATCAAATCTCCGGGCTTTTGCTGTGCTTGCTCTGCATGGATAACGGCTGTGGTATTTTCCATAGCACCACTTACATAGTCTCTCCCTACAATTTGAGCATATTTTTGCCAAGGATATTGGTAGTTGAGCTTTTCGGAGAAAAACGTAATCATCTCGGGAGTCATGCCGAAAATTTGTCGGGCGTAAGGTTCGTATTCTTTTTCTACATAATAATCTACGGCTATATTTTTCCATTGATCTTTCACTACGGCATATTCACCTACTCCCATAAAAAATAAGTACGGAGCATGTTTTTTATCCATTACCCAATGGTCGGTTCTTTGTCCGTTGGCTTCTTTGTTAGACGATTTTAGTAATCCGTTGGAAAGTGTTACAAATTTATCGGGAACGGTCATGTAAATTTCCTGAGTCGTCTTTTGATTGGGTTTGTCGATGGTTGGGAACCAACACGATGAGGATTCGGTTTCTCCTTGCGTCCAGATTTGGGTAGGTTTGTCGGGTTCTGTTCCTCTTGGGTTAATGAAGTACAATCCTTTAGCATCATTAATAGCGGCACTTCCTTTCTGCTTTACCTCATTAGGACGTGCCGTGTACTTGATGTATAGCGTATATTCCTGATTTTTAGCATAGGTTTTGTCGAGATTTATCGTGAGTTGATCATTTTTATACTCATATTTCAGTGGAGATTTGGTTCCGTTTCTATCCAAAGCTACTTCATGAATCAGCATGGCTTTGGCATCTAAAACCACCTCGTTGTCGGAATAGAAAAAAGGTGAAGCGGTAATCCATGCTTCTCCATTCATTTGTTCTTTCTGAAAATCAAAATTTACTTTGAGTTTGGTATGTTTAAGTTCTGTTTTTTTGGTATGTGTGGCACGATATGGTGAATTTCTCCCCGAAGTTTCTGTTTGAGCAAGTACAAAGTTCGACGTAAAAAGTGTTGCCAACAGGGCTACGGACACAAGTATTTTTTTCATAATGTAGATATTTTTCTTATTTTTATTTGTCCTTTCGGTATATGAAATTTGGATTTATTTTATCACAAATTTGCTACGAAAGTCACTCATATTTTTTAACTTTAAGTTGTATTCTTTTTTGTGGGTTGAAATTTATTGTTGTTTTTGATGAAATACTTCGGAAATGTACCATCTTTATAGATAACTAAACTGCTACAGGAGCTTTAATTCCCGGATGTGGATCGTAGTTTTCTAAGCTGAAATCTTCAAAATCAAATTCAAAAATATCTTTGATATTTTTATTGAGTTTCATTACGGGTAAAGCCTTTGGTTCTCTGGACAATTGCTTGTGAACCTGCTGAAAGTGATTGTTGTAAATATGAACATCACCAAAAGTATGTACGTAATCGCCCACTTCCAAGTCGCAAACTTGTGCTACCATCATCAATAATAGGGCATAGCTCGCAATGTTGAAAGGAACTCCCAAGAATACATCGGCACTTCTTTGGTACAATTGCAAAGATAGTTTCCCGTCTGCTACATAAAACTGAAACATAGCATGGCAAGGTGCTAAAGCCATATTGGGAATTTCTGTCACATTCCATGCAGAAACTATAAGCCTTCGGCTGTCGGGCGTTTTTTGAATTTGCTGAATAACCTCTTTTATTTGGTCTACAACTTTCCCGTTAGCTCCTGCCCAACTCCGCCATTGTGCTCCGTAAACAGGACCTAAATCCCCATTTTTGTCTGCCCATTCGTCCCAAATGCTTACCCCATTTTCCTTTAAATACCGAATATTGGTGTCTCCTTTCAAAAACCATAAAAGTTCGTAGATAATGGACTTTAGATGCACTTTTTTGGTGGTTACCAACGGGAATCCTTTCGACAAGTCATACCTTAGTTGGTATCCAAAAACACTACGTGTTCCTGTTCCTGTTCTATCCGTCTTATCTGTCCCGTTATCCAAAATATGCTGAAGAAGCTCTAAATAGTTCTGCATTTCAAAAAAATATTAATTTCAACAAAAGTAGCAAATATTCGCTGATTAAGATTTCAAAAACTCCCTAAAATTTTGTTAAAAAAACACCAAAATGTTTTAGTTTTGCCCTACGTATGGCGAATAGAAAAAAAAGAAAACCTTCTACCCGAAAACCTAATAAGAAAACCTTTGATAGAAGGTTATTGTGGCTACTTCTTGTTATCGGGATTTTCATTACCGGATTTTTAATGAAAGAAAAAGTGGCTTTCTACTATGCCATGTATTTTACTAAATTTGAGCATAAAAAACTTAAAAATACTTCCTATGAAACCCGGCGAATCAATCGGATTATAGGAGAGTATACCGATAAAACCTTTGGGTTTGATATTTCCCATTATCAACGAAAGGAAGACATTCTTTGGGACAGCCTTTCTATTGCTAAAGGAGCAATTCCTTTGGAATTTGTAATTCTTAGAGCAACCATGGGGAATGATGGAGCCGATAAAAATTTCTATTATTTCTGGAACAAATCCAAACAACATGGTTTGATACGAGGTGCCTATCATTTCTACAGAGCCGATGAAGACCCTGTGCTACAAGCCCAATCTTACCTTAAAAAAGTAAAATTAGAAGAAGGCGACCTAAGACCTGTTTTGGACATCGAAAAAATACCCCGCAAAAAATCTATGGAAAAGTATATTGCCGATGTTAAAATTTGGCTGAAAATAGTAGAAGAAGCCTATGGCGAAAAACCCATTATTTATACCTATTATCATTTTTATAAAGATTATCTTCGAGGTGAGTTCGATGATTATCCGCTATGGTTAGCCAATTATAACAATGTATCTCAACCTTCTGTAACAGATGAATGGGAAATATGGCAATTTACAGAAAATGGCATATCTCCGGGAGTGAATGCTAAAATAGATCTCAACATCTACAACGGGAATAAATGGCAACTCAGAAGACTTACTTTGTAATGGATATTTTATCAATCATCATTTATCATTCATCAATTATAATATGAAAGCATTAGTTATAGGAGCTACAGGAGCTACAGGAAAAGATTTGGTAAAATGTTTGTTGGAAGATTCTTCTTTTTCGGAAGTACATATTTTTGTAAGAAGAAGTGTAGATATTTCTAATCCCAAACTGAAAATACATACTGTTGATTTTGATAAAATACAAGAATGGAAAGACAACATTGTGGGAGATGTTGCCTTTTCGGTGATGGGTACTACGCTAAAACAGGCAGGAAGCAAGGAAGTCCAAAGAGTTGTAGATTACAATTATCCCTATAATTTTGCAAAATACGCTAAGGAAAACAATGTTCCGCACTTTGTATTGCTTTCATCTTATGGAGCCAACTCCAACTCCATATTTTTTTACAATAAAATAAAAGGAGAATTGGAAAACGCTATACAAAAGTTAAATTTTGAGTATTTAACCATTTTTCAACCGGGTGTTTTGGAAAGAAAAAATTCTGACAGACTTATGGAAGTTATAGCTTCAAGAGTTATAAAATTCATTAATAATTTAGGACTGTTTGTGTCTCAAAAGCCTATGCCAACAGAAATTTTAGCTCAAGCCATGATAAACTCGGCTCAACTCAAAACAGAAAAAATATCATTCATTAAGTTAAATAAGATTTTTGAGACAGCGAAAGTGTAAATCTTATTAAGAGATAGATTAAAACCTTTACTCATCGAAACTATACTAAGTGTAGAGCAGTTTTTTCAGTTTTTTCATTCCTTCCGTAGCTGAGGTTTTAAAGAAATTTTTAGAGGTTGTATATTGAGTTTCCAAATGAGGATCAATAACAAAAACTTCACAATGGTGGGGTATATAATGAATTAATCCTGCCGCAGGGTATACTTGCATACTGGTCCCTATCACAATGAAAATATCTGCTTGACTGGCAATGGCGACAGCGTTATCCATTTCGGGAACCATTTCTCCAAACCATACAATATGAGGACGAAGCTGATTTCCCAATTCATCTTGATCTCCCAGATTCAAATCGCCTTCCCAAGAAATTATTTTTTGCAAATCATTTACTGCACGAACTTTCAGCAATTCTCCATGCAGATGCAGAACATTGGTAGAACCTGCTCTCTCGTGTAAATCGTCTACGTTTTGTGTAACAATATTTACCTCAAAATCTTTTTCTAATTCTGCTAATATTTTGTGAGCATCGTTGGGCTGAACATCTTTCAGCTGTTTTCTTCTCTGGTTATAAAAATCTAAAACCAATTGTGGATTTCTTTCAAAACCCTCTGGAGAAGCAACATCTTCAATTTTATGATTTTCCCAAAGTCCATCAGCATCTCTAAATGTAGAAATGCCACTTTCTGCACTAATACCGGCACCTGAAAGAACTACTATTTTCTTTTTCATCTGTTTTGTTTTTTTACCTTCAAAGTTTAATTCTGTGTATCAAAAAAATATGTTCAACTCTATTTTCATCTGTTGATATTGCTTTATGACTTCATTTTTAAATTGATATTATTAAGTCTCAAAGAATTCACAATTACCGATACCGAACTGAAACTCATTGCTGTAGCAGCTAACATAGGAGAAAGCAAAACTCCAAAGAAAGGATACAAAACTCCCGCCGCAACAGGAATTCCTAACGTGTTGTAAATAAATGCAAAAAACAGATTTTCTTTTACATTTCGCATCATTTTCTCACTTAGAATTTTGGCTTTGGCAACGCCTAAAATATCGCCTTTTAATAGAGAAATTTCGGCACTTTCTATAGCAACATCTGTTCCTGTGCCCATAGCAATTCCTATATCGGCTTGTGCTAAAGCAGGAGCATCATTGATCCCGTCACCCGCCATACCTACTATTTTTCCTTCGTTTTGCAGGCGTTTTACTTCTTCTATTTTGTCTTGTGGCAGACAGTTTGCCCTATAATTTTTAATTCCCAGTTTTTGTGCTACTGCTTTAGCGGTAGCTTCGTTGTCGCCGGTAAGCATTATAACTTCTATATTTTTACTTTGTAGAAAATGTATGGCTTGTTGGGCATTGGGTTTTATTTGGTCTGTAAAACAGAGAAATCCTTTTACTTCATTATCGATTGTTAAAAAAGACAAAGTATAGGGCTCGTGCTGTAATTTATTTAATTTTTGTTTTAAATTTTCAGGAACAGAGATATTTTTTTCTTGTAAATAATGAGAAGTTCCCAAAAAAAGTTCTTGGCCATCAATTTTTCCAAAAATCCCTTTTCCTGCAATATTCTGAAAACTCTCTACTTTTTTTAGAGATATATTTAAGGTTTTTGATTGATCTAAAACCGCTTTGGACAAAGGATGTTCACTATTCTGGTTGAGTGAAGCAGAAAACTGTAGAATTTCGTTTTCCGAAAACCCATCGGCTGTTTCTATCCGCACCAACGTAGGTTTTCCCTCGGTTAAAGTTCCGGTTTTATCGGTAATTAAAACATTGATTTTTTCTAATTGTTCAAGAGCTTCTGCATTTTTAATCAAGATACCATTTCTTGCCCCTTTTCCAATACCCACCATTACGGACATGGGTGTTGCCAATCCTAATGCACAAGGGCAGGCAATAATTAAAACCGCTAATGCGTTGATAAATGCGTAAAACAATTGTGGTTCGGGACCTACTAAACGCCAAATAATGAATGTAATTACCGAAATTCCGACTACTACAGGCACGAAAACTTTAGAAACCCTGTCCGTTAATTTCTGAATGGGGGCTTTGCTTCGGCTGGCATCATTTACCATTTTAATGATTTGTGCCAAAAGCGTATCGTTTCCTACACGCTGGGCTTTCATGGTAAAAGTCTGATTTCCGTTGATAGTTCCGGAACTTACCTTATCGTTCAAATTTTTCTCTACAGGAATGGCTTCTCCTGTAATCATACTTTCGTCAATAGTGGAGTTTCCTTCCGTAATAATGCCATCTACTGGTATTTTTTCGCCGGGTTTTATTCTTAAAAAATCACCGATTTTTATTTCACTTAGAGGGACTGTTTTCTCGACCCCATTTACAATTAAATGAGCTTCGGAAGGGGAAAGATTCATCAATTCTCTTATGGCATTTCCTGTTTTTTGATGAGCCTTAGCTTCCAATAATTGTCCCAGTAATACCAAGGTAATTATAACACACACACTTTCAAAATAAATAGGCAACATTCCATGATCATGCATTAAATCATGAGGAATAACCTGAGGAAAAAGCAAATATATCCAGCTCAGAAGCAATGCCGCACCGGAGCCCAAACCAATTAAACTGAACATATTAAGATTCCATGTTACAAAAGAGGTATAGGCTCTTCTAAAGAACATAAAACCGGCATAGATAACGGGAATGGAAAGAATGGCTTGTGCCCACGCTTGCTGTTGATGAGAAAATATTGTAGAAATAGGAATTCCCAGCATTTCTCCCATTGCCAAAATAAAAACAGGAATAGTGAAAACTGTAGCAATAATGAATTTTTTTCTTAGATCCAGATAAGTAGAATGGTCTTCTTCACCATTGGCTACAATTTGTACCAAATCCATTCCACAAACAGGACAGCCTACATTTTTATCGTAGGTTTTGTCGCCTTCACAAAACATGGGGCAGTAGAATTTGCCTATATTTTCATGGCTGACCTCCGGTAGTGGTTGGTTGGTGGCTTTTGCCCTTATTGCTTCTCTTTCTTCAATAGGTACAAGGTACATGTTACACACCGGGCATCGGGTTCCTTGCTTGAAATAGAGTTTTTCGCCTTCGCATTCCATAGGGCAATAGTATACGCTACTTGGTGAGACTTTGTCCTCGGGTTTCAGAAATTCTTTGTTGGGATCTTCGGGGTCTTCAATGGCGTAATTGCCTATTGTTTTTAGTTTTTCGTTGATAGAAGACAGGTCGATTTCTTTTTCCGAAGAAATCTCTACCGTAGAGGCAGCGAGGTCTATTTCTGCCGAAATATGTGGAATAGTACTAAGTTGTTCTCTGATTTTTTTCTCGCAACTACTGCAAGACATTCCAAGTATATTGTATTTTTTGGTAAGCATTTTTTTGTATCTTTTATTTGTTATACGATAAAAAGGTGAACTCACATCATACACCAAAATATTCTCACTTCAAAAATACAATATTTATAGCGAATGTTTTATTTCATCTAAATGAGTATTAAAAACCATGACACTTTCTCCAAATCTTTTTTCTATTCTTTCGGTAATGTTGAGCAGTTCGCTTTCTACGAATTGCATTCTTATTTCCTCGTTATCAAAAACAAGAAGCAGATTGGTATTTTTACCTTCGGAAATCATCTCACTATGTACCGCCGAAAGAATATATTTCTCTACGTCCATAAGGTTTTCTATCATTAAAATAAGTTCTTCCTGAATGTACTGTTCCCATTGCTTTAACTGAGATACTTCGGTATGAAATGTGATACTTAAAATTGGCATTTTTAACTAAATTTTATGACTCTTGTTGATAAATTTTGAGCAAAATTCGGTAAAAAAATCGTATATTCGTGCGTTATTTCACATTGCAATTTAGAGAAATCGGAAATTTATTGCAAATGATTGATTTTCCGATTATTATATAATTATAAAATTTATAAATGAAGGCAGAAGGAGAAAAGTTAATTCCTATCAACATTGTTGATGAAATGAAGTCCTCTTATATCGATTATTCGATGTCGGTAATTGTTTCCAGAGCATTGCCGGATGTAAGAGATGGTCTAAAACCCGTTCATAGAAGAGTTTTCTATGGTATGTATGGGCTCGGGGTTTTTTCTAACAAAAAATATTTGAAATCGGCGAGAATCGTGGGAGATGTTCTCGGTAAATATCACCCACATGGCGATACTTCGGTGTACGATGCCATGGTGCGTATGGCACAGCCGTGGAGTTTACGTTACCCACAAGTCGATGGACAAGGGAACTTCGGTTCTATGGATGGCGATCCGCCGGCAGCTATGCGTTATACAGAAGCAAGGCTTAAGAAAATTTCAGATGAAATCTTGTCGGATTTAGACAAAGAAACCGTAGACTTTCAAAATAACTTTGATGATTCTCTTACGGAGCCAAAAGTGCTTCCTACCAGAGTTCCGAATCTTTTGATTAACGGTACTTCGGGAATTGCCGTAGGTATGGCGACCAACATGGCACCGCACAACCTTACAGAATCTATTGATGCCATTTGTGCATATGTAGACAACAAAGAAATTAGCATAGATGAGTTGATGAAACACATCATAGCTCCGGATTTCCCTACAGGAGGTATTATTTATGGATACGAAGGCGTTCGAGATGCTTTCCATACAGGAAGAGGGAGAATTGTGCTTCGTGCTAAAGTAAATTTCGAGGAAATAGGCAACCGAAACGCCATTATTGTTACCGAAGTTCCTTATCAGGTAAACAAAGCGGAAATGATTGCCAGAACCGCCGAACTCGTAAAAGAGGAAAAAATTCCGGGAATCTATGAAATTCGAGATGAGTCCGATAGAACCGGACTTCGTGTGGTATATGAACTAAAGAATGATGCTATCCCGAATGTAGTTCTCAATATGCTGTACAAATACACAGCACTTCAAACCTCGTTTAGTGTCAACAATATTGCTTTGGTTAATGGAAGACCGGAGCAATTGAACTTAAAGGACATTATCCGTCACTTTGTAGATCACCGCCACGAAGTGGTTATCCGAAGAACCGAATATGAGTTGAAAAAAGCTCGAGAGAGAGCCCATATTTTAGAAGGTTTTATGAAAGTTATTGCTACGCAAGATACTTTAGATAGAGCCATCTATATCATTCGTCATAGTGCCAATCCTGCCGAAGCAAAAGATGGATTGATGAAAGAATTCGAACTTTCGGATATTCAGGCACAAGCGATTTTGGATTTAAGATTGGCTCGTTTAACGGGTATGGAACTCGATAAAATCCGAGACGAGTACGAAGCCATCATGAAAGAAATCAATGATTTAATGGATATTTTGGCTAATGAAGGACGAAGATTTGAAATTATAAAAACAGAACTCATCGAAATCAAAGAAAAATATGGTGATGAGAGACGTACTGAGATCGACTATTCGGGAGGAGAAATGTCTATAGAAGACATTATCCCAAATGAAAAAGTAGTGCTTACCATCTCTCATGCAGGATACATCAAGCGTACACTACTTTCCGAATACAAAGTACAAAGCCGAGGTGGCGTAGGAAACCGTGCAGCAACTACCCGAGACGAGGATTTCTTGGAATACATTGTAGCAGCTACCAATCACCAGTATATGATGTTCTTTACCGAAAAAGGAAGATGCTACTGGCTCAGAGTATTCGAAATCCCCGAAGGTTCCAAAACAGCGAAGGGAAGAGCGGTACAAAACCTCATTAATATAGAACCGGACGATAAAATAAAGGCTTACATAAGAACTGATGATTTAAAAAATACAGAATACATCAACCAAATGTATGTAGTAATGGTTACCAAAAACGGTATCATCAAAAAAACATCTTTAGAAGCCTATTCTCGCCCGAGAGTAAATGGTGTAAACGCTATAGAAATTCGTGAAGACGATCAACTTTTAGCAGCGAAACTAACCAATGGAACCTCCGAAATTATGATTGCCACCAAAGGCGGAAAATGTATCCGTTTCCCTGAAGAAAAGGCAAGAGCAGTAGGTAGAAACTCCATAGGAGTTCGAGGAATTACTTTGGAAGACAAAGATGAAGTAATTGGTATGATTGTTGTGAATGATGTAGAGAACGATTCTGTTTTGGTAGTTTCCGAGAAAGGCTACGGAAAGAGAACCGCGGTAGAAGATTACCGATTTACCAACAGAGGCGGAAAAGGAGTAAAAACCCTTAATATTACAGATAAAACAGGCAATCTTATTGCTATTCAGAATGTTACAGATGAAGATGGGCTAATGATTATCAATAAATCAGGTGTTGCTATTCGAATGTCTATGGCAGATTTAAGAGTAATGGGTAGAAATACACAAGGAGTAAGAGTAATTAATCTTAAAAATGGAGACGAAATCGCAGCCATTGCCAAAGTACAGATGGATAAAGATGTAGAAGATGAAAGTGAAGAAGACTTGGAAGGTGAACACCCACGCGAATTGAGACCCGGAGAAGTAGACAGCGATGCAGTAGAATTTGCAAAATCTCCACAAACAGGCGATAACGCTGTAAGTAATATGGGAGATGCCGAATATTTGAAAAAAATAGAAGAAGAGGAAGCAAAAAGAAATGCAGAACAAGAAGGCGAAGAGGAATAATTATTTTAATAAAAAAACATTCAGTACATGACAAAAATATAACCTGCTAAAAATCAGCTAATTAAGTAGTTTTAAATTTGTATAAATGACTGATTTTCAGTAAATTAGTAGATGTTTACGAAGCATTCTATTCACCACACGAAAAC
>JAGOJI010000089.1 GCA_017995195.1 Cloacibacterium sp. | reverse complement strand
ACCGATTGCCATTATTAAGCTCGATAGAAAAATCATCGAACAGACCAAAGCCCGAACAATGTGGGAATTGGTTAACAAAACTCCCGGAGTTTTTATGCGACAACTCAGCGATGCCGAAGGCTCCTCTATGAGTATCCGCCAGCCCATGAGTACCACCAACTATTTCTTGTATTTGGAAGATGGGATTCCTATTCGTCCGCAAGGTTTTCATAATCATAATGGGCTTTCGCTCTATTCCAATGTTTTGGGGGTAGAAAATATAGAAATTGCTAAAGGACCTGTCTCCTCCATTTACGGACCTGAAGCAGTAGGCGGTGCTGTGAATGTGATTACCCGAAAGGCAGGTGAACAACCGCAATATATGATTGGCTACCAGGGAGATGAGTATGGTATGCACCGTGGGCAGTTCAACATCTCTACCAAAGTAGCTCCTAATTTGGGAATTTTCTTTGGTGGTTTCTATGGCGGACAGAAAAATGGAGGTTGGAGACCAAGAACAGATTATACGAGATATGCTTTCAACTTCCGATTAGACTACGATTTTTCCGAAAAAACATCTCTTACCGCTACCATGATGAAAACCAACTACGATGGAGAAAGCAATACCGGAGCGGGAATTACCAAGGAGAAGTTTTACGCAAGAGATTGGAATTTCATTACCAATGACTATGGCGGGAGAATAGATGGCGGAACACGTTCCAGAATCACACTTAACCACAAATGGAATACAGACCACGAAACCTATTTTACGGTGCTCCACCGTTGGGATGATCGATATTTGACGGGACATAGTGTAACAGCTACTTCAGTAAAAGATATTTTTTACTCCAGCAATACACTTACGCAGTATAATTCTTACGGAGCTATTGGGCAACACACTGCTAAATTTAATTGGCTGAAATCCAAATTCTTAATTGGCGGTGCGTATGATTTTACCCCTGCAAAAACAAAAGCTTACAAAACCAATATTCTCTATACCAATGGAGTTTATAAGCTAACCAGCGAAGAGCCGAATAACTTCTCTACCAATACTGAAACCGATGTACAGAGCTTAGGAATCTATGCTCAATACGATTTCGAACCTTTCGAGAATCTCAGATTACAAGTTGGGCTAAGACAAGATATTTTTACCATAGATTATGAAAATTTTTTGGAAACCAACGATAAATTAAAAGTGGGCAAAAAAGAGTACAAACAACTCACTCCAAAGATTGGTGCAACTTATAAAATTAATAATGTAAATGGTTTCTATGCCAACTACAGCCAAGGTTTTACACCACCACCGGTAAGTTATATTTTCGCAAAAAGAACTTGGTTTGATCCTGCTATTCCGGGTCAGCCTAACTTTTTATACGATTTAGATGCTGCCAGATTTCACAATGCTGAAGTAGGCGGTTGGTTGGGATTATTTGATAATAAACTCAAGTTAGATTTTAGTTTGTATCAACTATTGGGTAAAAATGAGGTAGTAAGCGTAATTCAGCCAGATGGAAATGCTCAAAATGAAAGTGCCGGAGAAACCTCTCACCGAGGTATAGAATTGGGAATTACTTATAGACCTACCAAAGAATTATTGATTCGCTCATCTTCCGCATTTGCCGAACATAAATATGAGAAATTTTTGGTAAACGAAAAAACAGGAGAGAATTATAACGGCAAATACATGGCAAGTGCACCCGGCATTATGTCCAACAACGAAATCGTTTATACCCCCAATTGGCTAAAAGGATTTATGATTTCAGCGGAATGGCAATACTTGTCGCCTTATTATTTCGATCCACAGAATACCTTTAAATATGAAGACAAAGGATTCTTAGGCTTGAAAGGACAAAGTTTACTCAATCTGCGTGCTATGTATGAAATTAAAGGATTCGAGGTATTTGCGAGCTTAATTAACGCGACCAACGAATTGTTCGTCGTAAGTTTCAATACTTCAAGAAAAGAATATTCTCCGGGCTACCCAAGAACATTTGGATTTGGAGCACAATATACATTTAAGCCAAAACAATACAGATAATAGTTTTTCATATTTTCATAAGTTAGTTTTCATGGACTGCCCGAAAAGGGCAGTTTTTTTATTGCAAATAATAGAAATCTTATTTTATAAATTCAGAAAATATTCATTAATAACTTCTGTTAAATCTTTGTATTAAATTTTTAAAGCATTTATTTTAAATTACTTATAGATTTTTATAAACCGAGTTTAGGTTAATAAGACTTATGAAAATGTGGTAACAGAGTATTATATTTAATTTATTACTCGTATTTTTGGATATTATTTCTAACATTTGTGAGATTGGTTTGTGGGAAAATATGGATACATTAGAAGAATATTTTTTCAAAACCCAATTATTTGAAAAAATATTAATTATAAGGTGTGATTTAGGTTGTTTTCATGTCTTAAATTTATGATTATAAATATTTTACATTATTTAACTGTATAATGAGAAAAAAAATCTATTTTTTTAGTTTGGCTTGGCTTCATTTAGCATTGTTATTTTTTTCAAGTTCTAAAGTTTTTGCACAAACTTTACCTAATTTCACTTTAACAGTAACGCCTACCGCCGAAACCTGTACCGGGAATGGCAAATTAACGTTTTCTACCTCGGGAACAATGTCCGGATCTACAATTACCTATTATGTGTACAAAGCTCCGGATTATACAACACCGGTAGCAACCACCGTAGCAAATAGTGTAACGGGATTAACGAGTGGCACTTACAGAGTGGTTGCAGTACAATCTATGACGGGATACCCCAATAATTCCCAAACCTGGAACGGTTCTATTGCTAATAGTAAAACCACATTGGCATATACTACTGCCAAAACAGATGAAATTTGTGGAAACGACGGCACGATAACCATTACCAAAACGACAGGAACTTTAGATGCTACCACACCTTATACCTTATATAACGCAACTGGAACCACGGTAATAGCGGGTCCACAAGCGAGCAATGTTTTCACGGGGCTAATAGCGGGAACTTATTTGGTTGCTGTAAAAGATTCTTGTGGACAAGTCACCACAAAATCTATAACCATCACAAAATTAACACCTAATGTCAATTTTGTATTGACAAGTACTATTGATGGAGAGGCTACCTGTGATAAATTAACAGCTGTTATTGGGATTAATTCCGGAAGCACAACGAGTGTTGTGAATTATCCTATAATAGTTACCATGACTACATATAATGCGTCAGGAAGTCAAATAGAAAGCTATAGTGAAATAAAGACAGGATCGGATTTTATATCTAATTCAACAACAAGACAATATACTTTCCCTATTCCATATCTTCCCGGGCAAGCCTACACTTACAAAGTATCTGTAAAAGACGATTGTGGAAACATATTTGAAAAAACAGCAAGTGTAAACGTGAGTCCATTAATTAGCTTTAGAAAAAACAATGCTTGTGGGGGCTCTTTTATTGACTTGGGGAGTGCAGGATTCAATAGTCCTATAACTTATACCGTAACAGGCTCTGGAACAGCGGCAAGTTATGGAACACAAACGTTTTTAAATTTATTAAACCAGCCTTATAATCATGATCTTACAGTGGGAAGCTTTTCAAGCCCTTTGATAAATGGAACATATACTGTCACGGCAACCGATCAATGCGGTCATACCGCTACTACAGTAATAGCATTAGAAAATACTACTCCTACAATTACTACAAGACTTACCTCTCCCGGTTGTCAGGTAGGAACTATCAATATAGGGATTAATGCTCCTTCAGGTATGGCTTTTGCTTCGGCAAAACTTACGGCTTATCCGGCCGCTTATACCGGTCCTACTACCGCTACCATTAATTCTACAAATCCTTTTGCAACATTTAATATTCCTCCAAATAATCAATGGGTTGCAATGAATGGGGTGCCTACAGGTACTTATACCTTTGAAATTACAGATACGTGCGGAAATATATATACCGAAACTATTACCAATAATACCGGACTTACCCATGGAACTTTAGGGATTACTCAAAAAATCAATTGCAATAGCTTTGATTTGAGTTTAAATATTACGGGAAGTAATTCTTTTAATGACATATACTATTTGCAATTTTATAATACGACCACGAATACATGGCAAAATGTGGCAACTTTGGCAAATGGCACCCTCAACGGATCTTATACAGCAGAAGGGCAATACAGAGTTATAAAAGCCTATCAAACAAGAGGTGTTTGTATCTCTATTAATTCTTATTGGTACAATGATCATGACTGTCAAGATGTATTGAAAACATTTACTTACTCTCGTAACCAGTTAAATCTTGATGTGGTTTACGAATTTACTTGTAGCGATGGGGTGCATCACAATTTATATGCTTCGGCAAAACTCGGAGTAGAGCCCTATACTTTTCAAATTATAGAAAAAAGTGGTGATCCGTCATTTATACCGCAAAATCCAACAAGCTCTTCTTCGGCAGATGCATTTTTTACTGGTTTGGTGTCGGGTATTTATAAATTAAGGGTAACTGATGCTTGTTTGAATACTAAAGATATTTGGGTAGACATGTCTATTTTGCCACCTCCTACAATTACCGCAACTAATATTTGTAACGGAAGCAATGGCTCTCTCTCAGTACAAAATAATCCCTACTTGAGTTATAGTTGGACCAAAGATTCAAATCCTACCGTTTTAAGTACGAGTTCTGTACTGAATTTCACTCCGTTCAATGCCACTACCGATGCAGGAACCTATTATTTGCACATCACTTCCAATGTATCTGGTGCTTGTGTTAATGAAATACTTTCTTTTACTATTGGTTCAAACTTAACATCGCCCAATGCAGGCCCGGACGTTTCCAAAACAGTTTGTAATGATGTGATGAGTATAAATTTGAACAACTATTTGGATTCAACAGCAGATGTAAATGGAACGTGGTCGGAAATTACAAGTACGCCAAGTGGTTATTTGAATGGAAGTATGTGGTCTCCATTTTTATCAGGAACCGGTACGTTCATATTTCAATACACGGCTAATGGACTATGTTCCGGACAAGACACCGCCATATACACCGTTACAGTAAACGATTGTGGCGTTTGCTATATCAACCCGAACACTTCGGTTGCAGGGATAGACAGCAAACACGGCATCACACTTCTCCAAAGAGCAGGCAGCGACAATGGAAACTGGCCTATGATAAGAAAATCGGCTCATACCGTTTTAGAATCCAATACCAAAGGCTTCGTAGTTACCAGAATGACTTCTGACCCTGCACAAACTTTGGCAGCAAATTATATTGATAAAATCACAAATCCCGTAGAAGGAATGTTGATTTATGATACCTACGCAAAATGTTTAAAAATTTATGATGGCTCCCAATGGCGTTGTTTTGCAACACCAGCTTGTCCTTAAAACCTTCCATAATTTAAAGTAAAAAACAAATGAGAATCATTTTAATTACAATATTATTATTTTCGTCCGTTGCCCATTCACAGGTAATTATAGGTGATGCAACAGGAACAGCAACCGACAAGACTTCGGTTCTTTTAGAATTTGCAAACACAGGAAACAAGGGAGTTATCTTGCCCTATGTAAGAACGTTGCCTACAACACCCACCGAAGGTACTATATTGTTAGATGCAAGCACCGCAACAGATTCCAGAGTAAAATATTACAACGGTTCTTGGGTGGATCTTAGCGGACAAAACGGGAATGTTACTACAGCCCTTGCTGATCAGCCTATAACAACTGAAAACACAATTTCTAAAGTTATCATAGGAGATGCCGCAGCTACCGCAGATGGTGTTTTGGTGCTGGAATCCAATACCAAAGCAATGGTTTTACCGATAGTAACGAGCGTTAATAACATTCCGAATCCTTCTCCCGGAATGATGGTCTATATCAATGGTGCGAAAAAAAGATTAGCTGTTTTCAACGGTGACAAATGGTCTTTTTGGAAGCCCTAAAAAAGAAGAAAACGGATTGTATACTTTAGAAAGTTTATTTTTATTTTACTTTACTCCGAATTCTACTTAGGCTATTCGGGTGTAGTCCTAGAAAACTGGAAAGATATTTTACAGGAACTTGTTGTATGAACTCGGGATTAACTGCTAATATTTTTTTGTAACGCTCTTCGCCGGACAAACTGATACTGTCTGTCATATAGTTTAGTACCTCTAAAAAAAAGTTTTGTGTTACGATTCTTCCCAAAGTATTGATGGAGTTATATTTTTCATATAAATTAAAGAGGTTTTCACGATTAATTTTCAGTATTTCTATTTCAGTAAGTGCCTCTATAGAATAGAAAGAAGGCGATTCGGTAAGGAAGGAATTGTAGTCCGAAAAAAAAGAATTTTCAAAGAAAAACCCAATACTTATACTTTTTTCTTCACCTGTAGGTACAAATTTTCTTACCAACCCTCTATTTAAAAAATAAATACAAGTTTCAACCTCTCCTACGGAAAGAATTTTTTCGTCTTTTTGGTAAACAACAGGTTCAAATTTACCGCTAAGATCTTTCCAAGCGGTAGGTTCTATGGTTGCTAATTGATCTATGTATTTTTTTAGTTTACTCTTGTTCATTTTTTTTTGATATGGTTAATTTAGTATAGGTTTTTAGTAAAATACATAAATAAAAATTATTTGATTTTTACTAATTTAAAATTGGTTTATTTTTGTAAATACTTGGTATGTTTGTTCAATAAAGCAATAAAAAGAGCTAAAAAAGTTATCGAATATTATGTTATTGTTGACGATTAAAAAAATCACCAATGAAATTACAAGATTAAAAAGAAATTAGAAAACAACGAGAAATGGAGAGGATAAATTATCAACTATCAATCGTATTACAGCAATTTTCGATAGTAATTTACCAGTCTCAAAAGTAGTATGTTCACACTTGTATTAGAATGAATATTATTCAACCAACGAATAGTTTGTTGTACAGCAAGACAAGAATATTCTCTAAGCTATTCGAGAATATTTTTGGAGTACAATAAAGCAATATAGATAGATAATAGTTTTTTGCTACTTGTTCTCTTGACTATGCAATTCTTTTTGGTAATAAGGGTTGCTTCCTTCGGTTGGCGAATGATAGATTTTGTCCTCATTGCCTCCAAATTTTTTTACCAATTGTATGCACCAAAAAATAAAGAAAGCAGCTCCTGCGGCAAACATGAGCCAATTAACGTAATAAGTAATGTGTGGCAGAGGACTTAGGAGTACCTTGAAAACATCATTTAAGAATAATATTACTGAAGTCATTTTTTCCCTTTTTTGAATTAACTTTGCACAAATTTATAAATAATGTTTCGATTACTTTCAAAAGAAACCAACATTTTTTCGATTCCTGTATATATAGGTTTTCTATTGCTAATCGTTATTGTATTTAATGTATTTAACATCAATGTTTTAAATATGGTTTCTGCTGTTGTTACTTTTGCAGGAATCGCTATAGGATACACTCTTTTCAATAAAATAGCCCTTACTCGGCGTTCGCATTTGCCCTTATTTTTGTATACCGTATTTATTTTTTCTCTTTATCCCGGTTCAGTAGATATAGGCATTGCCGTTGCATTGCTTAGCAATTCTATTCTGCTCATCATGCTTACGAGTAATCATGATAAACTGAGCAAAAACTCCTACATCTTGGTAGGAAGTCTTTTGGCAATCAATTATTTGTTTTTGCCCACTACATGGCCTCTTGTTCTGTTTGTTTTGTTCCACATTATAGGCACGTCGGACAGAATTGGGCTCAATATTTTCAGGTTGTTTTTTGGTATTGGCATTATTTTTATGGGGTATTTTTCTTTGATGTATTATCTTGGTTACACCCATTTCGACGAAAGTTATCTACCCACTACAAGCAACGAATGGATGATGGAATATGGTCCATTGGCTAGTCTGTTTCCTATTGCTGTGCTTACTCTCTATACCATTGCAGATCACTTTATATATTTCAATAGGAAAAGCCCTTCCAGCAAGTTTAAATATACCTTTTTACTTACTTTTTTACTTGCCCAAATTGTGAGTATTTTTCTTTATATGGGCGAAAGTTATGAGTATCTTTTGCTCATTACCTTACCTTTAACCATTATATTAAGCCGATATTTACGATTTTTAAGGAAATATTGGAAGCAAGAAATCGGGCTTTGGTTGATTACCATATGTTTACTTTTGTTTAAACTCAATAGTTATTTTCATATTTTTTAACACTACTAACCGACAAAATAATATAAGGAGCCATCTATTTAGACAGCTCCTTTTTTCATATTTTTAGTTTACCAAGACAAAAAATATGAGCAATAAAAATAGAGAAAAGAATTTAGTCGGTCAGCC
>JAGOJI010000088.1 GCA_017995195.1 Cloacibacterium sp. | reverse complement strand
TTTTTGAAATGATTTGGGAAAATAATGTTAATTTTGAATCCATAAGAAGGTTTTTTTGTTGTACAACCTCAAAGATACTTTGAGTTACTTTAATTCCTTCTTATTTTTTTATTTAGGACGCTATTGGGAGTAAATGATGTATTTTGCTATTCGGGAGGAACTGAAGTTACCGCCGTATTTCCTAAAATAGTAGAAACACTTCAACATCAAGGTTTTGAAGTAATGAAACTATCTGAAACAGAAAATCCTGTATACGCCATTAAATCTCATAGCAACCAAACCCCTTCCATCTGTTTCTCCAAAGAGTATCACCATTTTTTTAACCCAAAAAACAGTTTCGCTGCCATACTTACTTGTAACAATGCAGATGAAACCTGCCCTACGGTAACGGGAACAGAGAAAAGAATCGCTATAACTTATCAAGATCCGAAGATTTTCGACAATTCCGAAATCATGAATGAAAAATATGCAGAGAGGAGTTTAGAAATCGCCCAGGAAATGTGGTATGTATTCTCAGAAGCTTGATATTATAAAAATGTAAATATAGTCGTACTTTGAGCCTAATTAATAATTACAGAATCTGAATTTTAAGTCATTAATTACATTGTACTTTTACATTTTACATTGAACCTTAGTATAAAATATAAACCAACAAAAAAAGCCTTTCAGAAATTCTGAAAGGCTTTTATATCATCGTAACTTTATTTTACTGATTGGCGTGTTCTGCCTTATCGTAAACTTCTATTCTGTAATCTTTTATGTCTGCATTGTCTTGTAAGCTCTTCATCATAGCTTGTCCGAACATTCTGGCATTTTGCTGAGTCATTGCATCTACAATCTGTTTTACATCTCCGGGTTGTTTATTGGCCGTAACTCCTTTTTTCAGTACAACGTACACTCCCGAATTACCTTCAATAGGCTGAGAAACCTTATTGGCAGCTACACCAAATGCTGCACCGGCAACTTTGGGCTCCATTGCCATACCCATATTGGGATTTAGCAGGTTTATTTGTCCGGACTCTTTTTGTACTCCAAACAGTTTAGCCACTTGATCTAATGTTGTTGCTTTAGCAGCGGTAATTTTTTCGGTGATTTTCTTGGCAAGCAATTTATTTTTAACCAATGGTTCCACCTGTTCTCTTACCGATTCGGGATCGGCAATACCTGCTTCTTGTTTTCCGTTGAGGTATACTACAATTCGGTCTCCATTAGATGCGGTGAAGATATCACTGTCTCCTTTTTCTCTTTTTTTATCGAAAGCCCATTTTAGGATTTCTGCATCTTTGTCTGTACCTACACCTTGCAATGTGCCTTGAAATCTTTGCACCATCTTAGGGTTTTGGAAATTATAGTTGCTTTTCTTCGCCAAGTTAACAAAATCATTGAAGCCTTTGCCTTGCACTTGTTGAATAAAGCCGGTAGATGCGTTGTGAATTTTACTTGTAGTAGCATCAGAAGCCTTTATGGCTTTGGTAAGATTAGCTACTTTGTAAGTCATTGCTCCCGATTTTTTATCCGTAATATTGATGATATGATACCCAAATTGGGTTTCTACCAAACCTGTAGCTCCTTTAGGAGATTGGTCTACAAATTTTTGAAACTCAGGTACAAATTTTGGCTGAGCTGTAGTCGTCCAACCCACATCGCCACCGCTGGCAGAAGATCCATCGGCAGAGAGTTTAAGATATTCGGTGAATTTTGCAGGATTGGCCTTTACATCTGCCAACACCTGTTCTGCTAATTTTTTAGCTTCCTCTTTTGTTCTTTTAGCAGCTTCTCCTTGTGCTGTTTGAAGCCCTTTGTACGAGATTAAAATATGTTTGGACTGTGTAGAATCCATTGGTTTTTTCGCCAAAACTTTGGAAACCACAAAATAATTTTGCTCCTCGTAAGGTCCGAATATTTGTCCGGTTGCTGCTCCTGCTACTTTATCTCTGATTCCTGCAGGCAACTGCTCTTTTGTAAAATATTGAGGATTGTAGCCTGTTTCTGAGTTAATGGTAACAAACATACTATCGTTCTTAGTATTTTGGAAGCTTTCTAATCCGCTTCCATTATCAACCCCTTGTGTAAGCAATTTGTTGATTTCTACTAAAGTCAAATTTTTATCGGCCTCACTTGGCGTTGCAGGAAAATGTACAATTCCTAAGTTTCTGCTTGCCTGTGTTTTGAACATTATTGGGTGTTTTTTTATAAAATCAGCCAAGTCTTGTGTCGATACTTTCACCGGATTTTTTTGTGCAAAAGCAGCATAATCTACTTTTACAAAATCTATATTAGCTACCTCATCTCTTTGTTTGATGATTTCGGCAGCTTCTTTTTTGTTGGCGGTAACCCCGTTGGAAACATTAGCAAAAAGTTGTCTTGCCATCATTCGGTACTCGATACCTTTTCTTGCTCTTAGCCAAGCATTGTATTGCTCTACATTTCCACTTTCTTTAAGGCTTTCAATTTGTTTTTTCACCTCCTGAGTCTTGAAATTTCCTTTTGCATCAAAATTCTGAGGATTTTGTGAAAACATAGGATCAAACTGCAACTGATTCCAGAAGAAATCATCGGTAAGTGTAAGTCCCATTTTTTCAAATTGTTGTTTGATGAGTTTCGACTGAACTAAAGTCTGCCAAGCCTGTTCCTCTAATCCTTCGGTAGGTTGTCCTTGTTGCTGAGCCTGTTGTTGCATCATCATAAGTTGGTCGTTGTACTCATCTCTGGTAATTTCTTCTCCATTTACCTTACCCATGATGTTCGGATTTTTACCGAAAACCTTGTTAATACTTTCCGGATTAACCAAAAAAGCCAATAATGCAATTGCGATAAAACCTATTAAAACCCAAGGTCGTCTTCTTATCTCTCCTAAAACTGCCATTTTATTTTGTTGTTATTAATGTAATTATAATCGGTCTGCGAAAATACATATTTTTGAGTGAAAACTAAAATTCTTCCTGTTTTTTAATGAACTATAATGCAAAAAAAGGAAATTTTGACCTAAAAAACTCTTGGCATAAGAATTGTGAAAATACAAATACATCTTTTGTTAAGGACTTTCTAAAGGTTAGAAAGCCGTAACATGATGAAAAAATACATAAAAATGACAATTTGTCATTTTATATTTTATTCCAAATAATTACATATGATTGAATTTGAAAATATTTCTCTTGATGGTTTTTTAGAAGAAGGCTTTAGTATTGTTGCCGAAGAAATTCATGAGAAAAATAATGATGAAAAAGAACAAAATATTTTTTCCATCTTGCCGGTAAAAAATACGGTAATGTACCCCAAAGTAGTTATTCCCATTACGGCAGGAAGAGAGAAATCCATCAAACTTCTGCAAGATGCCCAAAATAACAACGAGTACATTGGCATTATTGGACAAAAAAATGCCAATATCGAAAATCCTACCATCAAAGATTTGTACTCGGTGGGGACTATTGCCAAAATTATTAAAGTAATTAAACTCCCCGAAGGAAACGTGACTGCTATTGCAAGAGGCGTACAGCGTTTTAAGATAAAGCAATTCTTGGGCAGCGAACCTTATTTTAAAGCTGAAATAGAGAAACTAAAAGACACATCTCCCAGAAATAAGGAGGAATATGCCGCTCTTATTGAAAATATTAAAGATTTGGCAGTTAAAATTGTAGAGCTGGATCCCAATATTCCTAATGCGGCTCATTTTGCCATCAAAAATATTGAGGGGCGAGAAGATTTATTGAATTTTATTTGTGTAAATGCTAATTTTCCGGCACCCACCAAGCAAAAATTATTGGAAGAAAAGAGCTTTTTGGTTCGTGCACAGCAATGCTATGAGCTTATGTTGGAAGATTACAATAAGCTGGAGCTTAGAAATAAAATCCACCAAAAGACAAGTCGTGATTTGGATAAACAACAGAGAGAATATTTCCTCAACCAACAAATCCGAAACATTCAGGAGGAATTGGGCGGCGGCGTAGAAAACGATGTAGATGAACTCAAAAACAAAGCCGCACAAATAAAATGGAACAAATCCACAGAAGAACATTTTAATAAAGAACTTCAAAGATTACAAAGACATAATCCCAATTCACCTGACTACAACGTTCAAAGAAATTATTTGGATTTCTTTACCGATTTGCCTTGGGAGAAGTATTCCAAAGATATTTTTAATATCCCAAAAGCAGAAAAAATTCTGGAAAGAGACCATTTTGGCTTAGAAGACATCAAAAAAAGAATTTTAGAACACATGGCTGTTCTGAAACTCAAAAACAATATGAAATCGCCTATTCTCTGCTTGGTGGGACCTCCTGGAACAGGGAAAACTTCTCTCGGGAAATCCATAGCCGATGCTTTGGGTAGAAAATACGTAAGAATATCTCTGGGCGGATTGCACGACGAAAGCGAAATAAGAGGTCACCGAAAAACCTACATTGGTGCAATGGCAGGCAGAATTTTACAGTCCATCAAAAAATCGGGAACCTCCAACCCTGTTATTGTTTTAGACGAGATTGATAAATTGGGGACAGGTGTTCACGGTGATCCCTCATCTTCACTTTTAGAAGTTTTAGACCCTGCCCAAAACAACAGTTTCTATGACAATTATTTGGAATTGGGCTACGATTTATCCAAGGTTATGTTTATTGCTACAGCCAACTCATTATCTACTATCCAAAGACCTTTGCTAGATAGAATGGAAATCATCAACCTTTCGGGCTATACTTTGGAAGAAAAAGTAGAAATTGCCAAAAGACACCTGCTGAAAAAACAAATAGAAGAACATGGGCTAAAGCCCTCTTCGTTCAAGTTAGGGACAAACGAGCTTAAACATATTGTAGAAGCTCACACCAGAGAAAGTGGTGTAAGAAGGTTAGAAAAAAACTTAGCTGCTATTGCACGTTGGGTAGCACTTCAGATCACTATGGAGCAACAGTATAATCCCAAAATTTCTATTGAAAAAATTGATGAGATATTGGGTGTTCCCATCAGTAAAAACATCTCCGAAATGACCGATGTACCGGGCGTAGTAACAGGATTGGCATGGACGAGCGTAGGTGGTGATATTCTATTTATCGAGAGTATTTTGTCCAGCGGGAAAGGTGCACTTAGTATGACGGGGAATCTCGGAAATGTGATGAAAGAAAGTGCAACACTTTCTTTGGAATTTATAAAAGCTAAACACGAGGAATTTGGTATCAGTACAGAAGATTTGGAGAAAAAAAACATTCACGTTCATGTACCTGAAGGTGCTACACCCAAAGATGGACCTTCGGCAGGGATTGCTATGTTTACTTCCATGGTCTCTAGTTTTACCAACAGAAAGGTAAAATCGCATCTGGCAATGACAGGTGAGATTACACTCCGCGGAAAAGTGCTTCCTGTAGGCGGCATTAAAGAAAAACTTCTGGCAGCTGTACGAGCAGATGTTAAAGAAGTAATTCTGTGTGAAGAAAACCGAAAAGATGTAGAAGAAATAAAAGGCGATTACCTCAAAAATCTCACCATTCATTTTGTAAAAACTATGAAAGAAGTAATAAATTTGGCATTGGTGCAGTAAGGGTGGGTTGCAAAGTTAGCTGTAGATTACGAAATTGTTAGAGCCTCTGATAATCATTATTTTTTATCAAAATAAATATTTACCTATATCACGGATTTGTAATCCGTAATAATGGCTCCATTGCCAACCTTTAGATGGGGTTGCATGGCTTATTCCGCCAACGCCGAAAGTCCAATGGACTTTCGCCACATTATCCACTAATCCCAAGCATCAAAGTGTCTTTGTTCCACCGCATTTTCTGCTTCATCTGATATAGCTAAAATACTTCCCAAATCGAAGATTCGGCGATTCCTTTGAAAATATAAAAAAGAATGAGCCAAATAATCTTTGTGTAAAAACACAAATTTCGCCTGTGCTTCGGTAAAGTCTTTCAAATATACAATTTCGGATTCATATGGTAAACCACCAATGTATAAAATATGTATGATAATGAAATTTTTACATATCAAACATAAAAAACTATTTTTTAAGAATTAGAGGTACTTCATTTGAACTTAAAATACCATTATAAAATTTTATTTTTTTGGCATTTAATTCTTTGAGTAATTTATCATCAATATTATCTGTTATGATTTTATTATTTTGATACAAAAAGATTTCTAAGCTTCCTGATTTTTCTTTAGGAATATAAGTCAATATAGAAAAAGATTCTCCTAATCCATTATTTACTGTATAGGGATAAACAAGCCTTAAATTATACTCTACATAACTCTTAGGTTTTATTACAATTAAATAGTTTTTAATAGTTTCATTTAAAGAAGGAAGTTGATTAAAATAATTATCAGTATAATCGAATTCTATATTGATTTTTTTTAACTTAATCCCTGGTTGAAAAATTTGTTTCAATCTATTTGGATTTTTATCCTGTAGATAATTAGAAATATCAAAATTAGAACTGTATGAAAAAACCTTCGTTGTATCAATAATAATTGCATAATTTTCTTCTGAGTTGTTGTATATTCTATATTTTAAATTGAATATTTGTTCTTCAACATCTGGTTTCTTTATATCAATCTCTATTATAGAATTTTGGATTTCAATTTTTAAATCATTTCCTACCTGTTGTTGAGGGTTGATTTTACAACTGATTAAAATTAAAAGCATGAACGCTTGTATAACTTTTTTTACCATTTCGATTTTAAAAAAGGTGGTTTAATTGGATATATATCTATATTTTGGAAAGGATCATAATACTTATAAAATCTACTATTTGCTTCAGTATCCCATGAGGATTTCATTTTAATACCATTTTCTTGTGCTTTATTTGGACTATAACCTTCTATGCCATAGCTTTTACTAGTAAAATGAGCTTCTGCTAAAGTATTTACTAATTTTCCATAATTATCAAATGCTGGTTTTAATAACGTTGTTTTAAATCTTCCAAAACTTAAATAACTTCCCATACGGCTATTATCAATTTCACTATTTAATGATATTCTATGACCGTCACCTTCACTAAAATTTCCTTTTCTCTCATCATAAACAGAATATGAGTTTCCAAATAATTTTTTTAATAAAGGTATATGTTCAACTAATTCATAAACTTTACTAACAGACATTTTTGGAACATCACTAATATTATAACCTAAATCTTTTAATTGCCCTTCTAGTTTTGTATAGATTCTATTTTTTAAGTAAGAATGTGCTGCATGATTTAATCCTGCAACTATACCTCCTGTAATTGCTCCTTGCCAAAAGTTACCACCTGTAAGTTCTGCACCAACACCACCAGCCAAGGCTCCAAAGGCTATCATAGAGCCACCACTCTTACCAAAAGCACTGGACCAACCACTAGCTCCTAAACTACCCAGAGCTCCGCTAGCGAAGCCTTGCACAAAATTACCTCCTTGAAATACGGATAGTAATCCTTGAGAAAATCCATGCATAAATCCTTCACACATTGCTTTTGCAATTTTGTCTCCCAAAGTTATAACAGTACTTGCAGAAGATGCAAACAGTTCGCCTATTCCAAATGTTACTGCTCCAGAAACAGCTCCGAACAATATAGATTTAAGAGCTCCGCCTAAACTCCACCGTTGACCAGTAATAGCAACGCCAATACTATATGATGCCAAACCTACTGCTGCTCCTATAATTGCTGCTGTTGTAATACCTGCCCATAAAGTACTCATTCCCCAAGCTACTAAAAAAGGAAAGAAGAAAAACTCCCCACTCGGGTCATTATACATCAGCGGATTGTTCATCACATACCCATACTTGTTATAGTTTTGGGTATTATGAGGGTCTTGGATATTTTCGTATGTTCAGAAGCAAAATCAAGTTTGAAACTGACTTTAGAAAAATCAATACTATTGACAAATTCATAAGTAGCAACTCCTGCAATAGCAACACCTCCTACAACCGCAACTACAGGAAAACAACACCTATTACAGTTAAGTCATCTGCCACTAAAATACCTAATGCAAAACCAAACACTTAACGTATTTATTTGATTTTCGTATAAACTTTTGAGTGCAGTCTAATCGGCGAGTTTTCTTTTATAGAAAGTAACTAAAGCTACTATCATCATTCTCAAAAAGAACTCCTTTCAAATTTTCTTTTAAATATTCATCAATATTGTGAAACAATAAAGATGTAAGAATAATTTTATTTCCATTTTTCAATAAGACTTCGCAATACTTGTAATGTTGAAAAGGGAAATAAGCATATCTACCTAATCTTAAAAATCCAGATTTATGTATAATGATTTTTGATATTTCAGTATTATTGTATTTTAGTTTTTTTCTTTTATCAAGAATAAATGAAGGCTTTATAATATATTTATCTCCAATATTCTTATACAAGTAAGTAAAATGAACATATAGGGTTATTAATAGT
>JAGOJI010000087.1 GCA_017995195.1 Cloacibacterium sp. | reverse complement strand
CTGAGATGGGCAAGATAACCCGCCACATAAACCAAGGTAAGCAGCAGTACTATAATCCAAAAAGTAGTGGTATAAGCACCTAAAATAGCCTCTGTACCTGTAATTTCTTCAACCTCTTCGCTTAGTGATTTAAAGCGATGCCATATTTTTTCAACCAAAAGAAATATGGCCATAAATGGTAGAATGAAGAGAATACCTGTCAATATCCTATTTTCAATTAAATTAAGTTTCATCTGAATTGTAAATGATAAAAATAATCTACAAAATTATTTAATTTCCATATCTAAAAAGTATTCTTAAGTTAATTTTCTGTTTTTTTTCGGATTCTGGATAGCGAATTTGGCGTTACGCCAATGAATGTGGCTAAATATTTTTTCTTGGCATTTTTCACCAAATCGGGTCTGTTGATGTGTAGGCTTTGGTATCTTTTTTCGGGTTTTTCGGCAATTAATTCCTGCATTCTTCTTATAACGGTACTGAACGCTTTTTTTAGGTGCATGAGATAAAATCGCATAATCCGAGGATTTTCATAGCCAATCTCCTCCAAAACGTCAATATCTATCCCGAAGACCACACTTTCTTCTATCGCCATAAAATTGTATTGGGTAATTTCATCTTTGAATAAAGAATCCGGAGCTCCTGCAATGGCATTTTCGGGAGGTAGAAAAATATCTTTTTCTGTCCCTTCTTCGTCAATATAGTAACCTCTGAGCGTTCCTTTCAGGATAAAAAATAAATTTTTGTTTTTTGTTCCTTGTTCAATGAAGGTTTCATTTCTTTTCAGGAATACATATTTTCCGATGCTTTCTAACCGGGCTATATCTTCATTTTGTAAGAAATCGGGAACTATATTAGAGGACTGAAAATTCATGTTTTTTTTAGTTTTAATTTTTAAAATTAGGAATTTTAGAAGAAATGACAAATAAAAAAGACCTCAAACTATTTGAAGCCTTTTGATGTTATGAAATCTATACCCGAAAAGTATTGTTTGATTATATTGAATTGGTACAAAAATTATAAACAAATTTTCTTTTAATAATTTTTTTGATTTCTAAAACAAATACAAAGTCTAAAATTGAAAAAAATCAAAATATATTCCAAAAATCGGCTTTCAAAAATACCTCAAAAATCAATTTTTTAATTTTTTCCGAGTATGTATATCAAACTTGAAAATTCGCCCGTTTTTAATGCCTTAAAATTAGAAATCGCTCCGTGAATACCTCCGAAAAACCAAAAAAGAGGATTTTTCTTATATTTTTCACTCAATACAGAAATATAAAACGAGTCGAGTAGGAGAGGTTTGGTTTTTTCCAAATTCCAATGTTTTGATTTTTCTTTCATCAAATTTTCCATTCCCGATTTTGAAAAATGAAACAAATGTCGCGGAACATCATAAGCTGCCCAAAATTCTTTATAATATTTTGCATCATAAGAGGTGCAATTAGGAACCGCAATAATCAGTTTCCCCGAAGGTTTTAGTTTTTGATGAAAGGTTTCCAAAATTTCATCTTGGTTTGGGATATGTTCCAAAACGTGCCACAAGCTAATCACATCTAAAGAAGCATTTTCCACTTCGTCCAAAGAAGAAATCATTCGGGTTTTTGTTAATTTTTTAGAAGTCAATTCTCGGGCATTTTCATCAGGTTCCAATCCAAAAGTTTGAAAATCCTTTTCCATTATTTTTAGAAACTCGCCTGCACCGCAACCATAATCCAAAATTTTTATTGCATTTCTTTCGTTCTTTAGGTCTACACAAGCATTAGAAAACACCTGCATTTCTTTTAGGATAATATCTCTTTTGTAGGTAAGGTTGAAACTTTGTAAAAATTTATATAATTTTTCCTTCAAACTTCCGCTGTCCTGATGATGCGAAATGTAATCTTCACTTTCATAATATTTGCCCAAATTTTCAGGAATAGGGTAGGTCTTCAAAATTCCCGGAATATTGGTTTCCCGAAGTTCAAAGTGTTCCTGTGTGAGAAAATGGTCTTTTATTTTCATTTTAGATTATTTCAGAATTCCGATTGGGTGTATTTTTTTTGATTTTGATATTCCGTTTGGATTGCAGCCGAGCTTTCCTTCGGGAACCTCTATGTTTTTGGATTGATAGAAATTTTGCCAAAAAGCATCGGTTTTTCCTGTTTCAGGATTGATGAATGTCATCGGTTCCAATGTAAAGATATTGCAACTTCGGTAGGCTCTTTCCACAAAATCCGAACAATAATATTCGCTTTCGTTCAAGATATAGTTTTTATTGTAAGGTTTTCCGAGCATGGTGTTGGCTTTTTTTACCGCCTCGTCAATGCAGTTTTTGTACTCATCATTCAATCGGTACGAAACCAAAACCTTGTTTTTTTGATGAGAATTTTTGATGAAAGATTTTAAGGTAACTTTTTCAGAACCATTTTCCGGAGCAGAATGAAGTATATATTTTTTATTGGCATTTACTTCAACTATTCCAACATGGTCAAAGGAAATATTGTCTTCATTGTTTTTGGTAACTCGGCTTATAGCTCCGGAAAGTTTTTCTTTTTCTGCTTCTACAAAAACTAAATCTCCCGATTTCAGCGAATGGTAAAATTGGTAAGACTGGCAATTCAGGCAGAATTGTAGGATAAATATTAAAAGAAATTTTCTAAACATTTTGATGAATGTTTCACGTGAAACATTATTTAAGGTAAATCAATAAAACATTAATATCAGCAGGAGATACACCGCTAATTCTTGAAGCCTGTGCAATGGTTTTTGGTTGAATTTTGATGAATTTCTGTTTGGCTTCTGCTGATAAGGAAGTTATTTTAGAATAATCAAAATCTTCGGGAATTCGTATTGTTTCCAAACGTTGGAGTTTGGCTACGTTTTCTTTTTCCTTCTCAATATAACCTTTGTATTTAATGTTGATTTCGGCTTGTTCGCGAACTTCATCGGGATAAGTTTCGGATTTTTCTTTAATAAAATCTATCTCATCTAATTTTTCCAAAGACATATTAGGTCTGGTTAAAATTTGTGATGCACGATAAGCTTGGTCAACAGGGGAGGAGTCAATGCTTTCTAAAATTGGATTGATGACTCCAGGTTTCAGGGAAGTTTCTCTTAAAAACTCTTCTAATTCGGAACTTTTTGCAATTTTTTCTTCTACTTTTTTCAGGCGTTCTTCTTTTGCCAAGCCTAATTTGTAGGACTTCTCAGTCAGGCGAATATCGGCATTGTCTTGTCTTAAAAGCAAACGATATTCCGCTCGGGAAGTGAACATTCTATAAGGTTCTTCGGTTCCTTTGGTGATTAAATCGTCAATCAAAACGCCAATATAGGCTTCATCGCGATTGAGGATAAATTCATCTTTTCCGTGAACTTTGTTGTGGGCGTTAATTCCCGCCATTAAACCTTGTCCTCCGGCTTCTTCGTAGCCTGTTGTTCCATTGATTTGCCCTGCAAAATAGAGGTTTTCAATCAGTTTTGTTTCCAATGTGTGGTGCAGTTGGGTAGGAGGGAAGTAGTCGTATTCTATGGCGTAACCCGGTCGGAAAACTTTTACATTTTTAAAGCCCGGAATCTCTCTTAATGCCTTTATTTGCACGTCTTCCGGAAGAGAAGAGCTGAATCCGTTGAGGTAAATTTCTACTGTTTTCCAACCTTCGGGTTCTACGAATAATTGGTGGCGGTTTCGCTCCGCAAAACGATTGATTTTGTCCTCAATACTTGGGCAATATCTTGGTCCTATACTTTGTATGGTTCCGTTGAACATCGGGGATTTTTCAAATCCTGTACGCAGAATATCGTGTACGTTTTCGTTGGTGTACACAATGTGGCAACTGAGCTGCTTGGTTAGTTTTTGCGTATCGGAATAGGAGAATTTTTGTGGATTTTCGTCGCCTTTTTGTTCTTCCATTTGGGAGTAGTCAAGACTTCTTCCGTCTATTCTTGCGGGAGTTCCTGTTTTCATTCGCCCTGCTTCAAAGCCCAATTCTACCAATTGTTCCGTAATACCGAATGCTTTTGGTTCGCCCATTCTTCCTCCGCCTAATTGCTTGTCTCCAACGTGAATTAAACCATTTAGAAAAGTTCCGTTGGTTAAAACCACAGATTTTGCCTTGATTTTTATGCCTAAAGAAGTGATAACGCCGCTTGCCTTTCCGTTTTCAATGATTAATGACTTTACCATATCTTGAAAAAAGTCCAGATTTGGAGTGTTTTCCAATATAAATCGCCATTCTTCGGCAAATTTCATACGGTCGTTTTGGGTTCTTGGCGACCACATTGCAGGTCCTTTGGATAGATTCAGCATTTTGAATTGTATGGCAGATTTATCGGCAACAATTCCGGAATATCCTCCTAAAGCGTCTATTTCTCGCACAATCTGTCCTTTTGCAATCCCGCCCATTGCAGGGTTGCAAGACATTTGTCCGATGGTTTGCATGTTCATCGTAATCAAAAGCGTTTTTGAACCTAAATTGGCAGCGGCAGCAGCAGCTTCGCAGCCTGCGTGTCCTGCTCCGACTACGATGACGTCGTATGTTTCGTTTATCATATATTATCCCCCTTTCCCCCGAAGGGGAGAAAAGTGTTAAAAAAAATAGTACTTATTCTAATGTATTTTATTTAATGTTTCACGTGAAACATTCTTTTAATTTGATATTTATGGAAATTTTAATTATCAGCAGATTTATCTATTTTTCTCCCCTTCGGGGGAAAGGGGGATTAGTAAATAAAAATCTTCTTTGCTTCGCATTTCTTTTTCTTCGGCTTCGGTTTTGTCCTTGTAACCGCAAAGATGTAGAATTCCGTGGGCTAAAACGCGGTGAAATTCGTCTTCAAAGTTTTTGGATAGGGTAGAAGCGTTATCAAAAATGCGGGGCAAAGATACGAAAATATCGCCCGAAATGGTTTTGCCCTTCACATAATCAAAAGTGATGATGTCGGTGTAATAATCGTGTGCGAGAAAATCCTGATTGACCTTCAGCAAATATTCATCATCACAGAAAATGTAATTGATTTCGCCCAGTTTTTTTCCTTCGGAAATGATGATGTTTTCCAACCATTGCGATGTGTTGGGAGTAATTAGAATTTCTTCTATGTTTTCAAAAAAATAATGTATCATATTTCTTATTCGAGACAAAAATACAAAATGAGATTTAAAATAAAAAAGCACTCATTTGAGTGCTTTTGATATTTATATTTTTGTTTAGGTAAGCATACCTCCGTCTACGTTTAGAACCTGTCCTGTGATATAGGAAGATAAATCGCTTCCTAAAAATACACAAGCATTGGCAACATCTGTGGTTTGTCCGCCTCTTTTTAAAGGGATTGATTCTCTCCAACCTTGTACGGTTTTTTCATCTAATTTTGCAGTCATTTCAGTTTCAATAAACCCCGGAGCAATGGCATTGCAACGAATATTTCTGGAACCCAATTCTAAAGCAATAGATTTAGAAAAACCAATTACGCCAGCCTTGGAAGCAGCATAGTTGGCTTGTCCCGCATTTCCTTTTACACCTACTACAGATGCCATATTGATGATAGAGCCGCTTCTTGCTTTCATCATGGGTTTTATAGCGGCTTTGGTAAGATTGAATACAGAATCTAAATTAACTCTTAAGATAATGTCCCATTCTTCCTTTGTCATTCTCAGCATCAAATTATCTCTCGTGATTCCTGCGTTGTTCACTAAAATGTCTAATGTTCCAAAATCAGCCACTACATCATCAATCAATTTTTGTGCTTGGTCAAAATTAGAAGCGTCTGAGTGGTATTCTCTGGCTTCGGTAATTTTACTGAGTTCTGCACAAATTTCTTTTGCTCTGTCGTCTGGACCAACATGCGAAAAAGCAATTTTTGCTCCTTGTTCTGCAAAAATTTCTGCTATTCTTTTACCAATCCCCGAAGCGGCACCTGTAATTAAGGCAACTTTTCCTTCTAATAGTTTCATATGTAGATATTTATTGTTTTTCAAAGATCATATGGAATCGCCTTTATCTTAATAAGTGTTGGATTTTACCAATCATGGCGATTTTATATATAATTTTTAATTATTCTATAGTTTCAATACAAATATAATATTTTATAAAAAGCAATCTGTATTATGAGATTGAATTATTAATGACAAGTACAATTTCTCCTTTTAAAGTTTTGCTTTTAGAAAAATCAATTAACTCATTGATATTCCCCCGTTTGGTTTCCTCAAATTTTTTGGAAATTTCCCGGCTTAAACTTACCCTCGTATTTTCCCCAAAAAATTCTTTAATCTGTTCTAAAGTCGTATTGATTTTGTGCGGACTTTCGTATAAAACAATCGTCTTTTTTTCTTCGGCGAGTTGTTTTAGTTTGGTTTGCCTTCCTTTTTTTTGAGGCAAAAATCCTGCAAAAAGAAATTCATTATTAGGTAAGCCACTTACTATCAGTGCAGGAACAAAAGCGGTAGCTCCGGGAAGACAAATCATCTCCAAATCTTCGTCTGCACATGCTTTCCCAAGCAAATAACCCGGATCTGAAATTCCGGGAGTTCCGGCATCGGTAATGATGGCAATGTTTTGTCCATTTTTGAGATCAGCTATTACTTTATCCGTTGCTTGATGTTCATTATGTAAATGATAGGATTTCAGAGGTTTAGCTATTTCATAATGTTTTAGAAGGATACCCGAAGTCCGAGTATCTTCACACAAAATATAGTCTACCTCTTTCAGAACTTTTATAGCCCTGAAAGTTATGTCTTCTAAGTTTCCCACGGGTGTGGGGACAAAATAGAGTGTTCCGCTCATATTTCTTTCTTACAACTTTAAGTAGAATTGATAGATATTTTCTTAATTTTGGGTTTGAATTTAGAAAATCTAAAATTCTTCGAACGGCTAATTTAACAAATGTTTTTAGAAAATACAATAAATCACTCCAAACAAAGCGGATGGATGGAGGTTATTTGCGGCTCAATGTTTTCGGGCAAAACCGAAGAATTGATTCGCAGGTTGCGTCGTGCGGAAATGGCGGGACAAAAAGTAGAAATTTTCAAACCGAAAATTGATACGAGGTATGATGAGGAAGAAGTAGTTTCCCACAACCAAAACAAAATCCGAAGTACGCCTGTGGAAAGTTCTAATGAAATTTTACTTTTAGGATCTACCTGTGATGTTGTTGCTATAGACGAAGCACAGTTTTTTGACGAAGGCATTGTAGAAGTAGCTAATCAATTGGCTAATAGTGGAATACGAGTGGTAATTGCAGGTTTGGATATGGATTTTTTAGGCAGACCTTTCGGACCGATGCCTTACCTGATGGCAACCGCAGAATATGTAACGAAAGTTCACGCCATCTGTAAACGCACAGGAAATCTTGCCAACTATTCTATGAGAACATCTGCCAGTAAAGACTTGGTGCAACTCGGCGAAACCGATAGTTACGAAGCGGTGAGCAGAAAGGTTTTTATAGAGGAAGTGCTTGATAAAAAATAAATGAACTTTGAAAAAGTTATTAAATTCTTGAAAAAGTTATTAAGAGGCTGTTTAAATTTTATTAAATAATTTTTTTATGCACTTCCTTAATTTTTTTAATTTAAAATAAACTTTGTTTATTTTTTTTTAACACTAAGGCATTCAGTTAGTTAATGGAAAATTTAAGAAATCAATAAATTGATTTAGAATTAAATACATTAAGCTAAATTGCCTTAACTTCTTAATGTTAAAAATATTTTACAAATTTAAACAGGCTCTAAAAATATTTTACAAATTCAGACTCTAAAAGTTTTGAAATCTTTGAAAAAGTTATTAAAACTCTGTTATTTGGAAATCAGTTCTAGAACTTTTTTCTCTGCTTCATCGGATTTTGTTTCAATATCTGGTTTTACGCCGTTTTGTTCAATCCAAAAATTATCAATCGTATAATAATTTCCTATTGGTAGATACAATTCGTAATTTTCATTAATATCAAATGCTTTTGCAGAAAGCATTGCCCCAGAAGTTTTTTCTCCGACAATTGTTGCCAATTTATTGGTTTTCATAAATTCTACAAATGGTTCACAAGCACTTGCTGTATCTTCATTTGTCAGTACCCAAATTTTTCCTCCATAAAAAGGTAAAGTTGGTTTTGCTTTAGCGAGTACTATTCCTTCAGTTTCTACTGCTTTGTGTATATCAGAAATGGTTTTTCCTTCAAATGGTTTTAATAAAGATAACTGCTCTTTTGTAGGTAAATTTTGTGTTGTTTGGTAATATTTATTCCCAAGGAAATATCCCACATATTTTTCTTCTTTTATAAAGTGAGAAGCAAGAAGAATAGATGAAAAATCTCCTCCCGAACAATCTCTTAAATCTATAATTAAATTTTGGGTCTTAATATTTGATAGACAATGATTTATAGAATCCACATCTTGTAAAGAAAAGCCATCAAATTGTAATTTACTTGTCCTTTCATCAATTTTAGAAAATTTGAATTGAGAACGATGCTCTTTTTCCATCTTAAGTTTAGGAAATATATACACATG
>JAGOJI010000086.1 GCA_017995195.1 Cloacibacterium sp. | reverse complement strand
AAGAATTGGGTATTAATATTGAAAAAAAGGGACATCAGGTTATTTATTGCGATTATCAGCCTACTTGTGAGAATATGTTGTACGATATTGCTCAGAAAATAAAAACAAGACTCCCGCATCATGTAGAATTAGCATATCTTAAACTTCACGAAACCGAAAACTCCTACGGAGAGTGGTTGGCAGAGGAGAATAGCTAAAACCTATCCAAAAAGAATAAAAAATCAAATTAAAAATCAATCCATTTAATACCTTGAATCTTACGCTTCAACCACATAAAAAAATATATTTTGCTTCTGACCAGCATTTTGGTGCACCAACACCGAAGGAAAGTAAGGTAAGAGAAGAAAAATTCGTACGTTGGTTAGATTCCATCAAAGAAGATGCTCAAGTTTTGTTTTTAATGGGAGATTTGTTCGATTTTTGGCACGAATGGGATTATGTAATTCCTAAAGGCTATGTAAGAGTTTTAGGAAAATTGGCAGAACTAAAAGACGCAGGAATTGAGATTTATTTTTTTGTAGGAAACCACGATTTGTGGATGAAAGATTATTTGGAGAAAGAAATTGGGTGTACTGTTTTTTTTGAAAAACAGTATTTTGAGATAGAAGGAAAGAAGTTTCTTTTAGCCCACGGCGATGGATTGGGGCCGGGAGACAAAGGTTACAAACGCATGAAAAAACTTTTTACTAATCCCTTTGCTCAATGGCTTTTTAAATGGTTGCACCCGGATATTGCCATGAAAATAGCTCTATACTTTTCATTAAAAAATAAAACGATAAGTGGTGTAGAGGATATGAAATTTTTAGGGGAGGATAAGGAATTTTTAATTCTTTATGCCAAAGAAAAATTGAAGAAAGAAGAAATAGATTATTTTATCTTTGGACATCGGCATTTACCCATGGTTTTACCTCTGAATGGAGGTAGCTCGCAATACATCAATCTTGGAGATTGGATTTCTTATTTTTCTTATGGTGTTTTTGATGGAGCATTTCAATTGAAATATTTTAGTTGATGGTTGTAAGGTCGTTAGTCGTGAAGTCGTTGGTTATGAAGAAAAAAAGATGTAAATATATTATACTTCGATAAGATAATTATTACAAACTATAATAAATGCTGTAATTTCATAACTCACAATTAGCAATCAAAAACTTTACAAAGCACAACTTTCAGTTTCACAAACTCACAACTTCACAATACCCCATCAACTATGCCTTCTATTTTCAATATAAAAAATGAAGAAGATTTCTTGCAAAAATGCCTGGATACTTTTCTCTATCAATATGAATATGTTGATGTATATCGAAAATTTGTAGATTATCTCAATATCAATCCAACATCTGTTCGAAAAATAGAGGATTTGCCGTTTTTACCGATAGAAATATTTAAAAATCATTTGGTTGTAGACCGAACTAAGAATACAACTTTATTCTTTCAAAGTAGTGGTACAACACAAATGAACTTATCAAAACATTACATTGCCGATGAAAATTTGTATAGAGAAAGTATCTATCAAAGTTTCAGCCGCTTTATCGGGAAGCCGGAAGATTTTGTTTTTTTAGGACTATTGCCTAATTATTTAGAACGAAAAAATTCATCGTTGGTTTATATGGTTGATTATTTAATGAAAATTTCCCACCAGCCGGAGAATGGTTATTTTCTGTACAATCACCAAGAACTTTTTGAACTTCTGAATCAGCTTTCTAAGACTAATAAAAAGGTAATTTTATTCGGAGTTTCTTTTGCATTATTAGACTTTTTAGATTTTGTACATCAGCATTCACAAGTGTGCTGCTTTGCCTCTTCACCTTATTTAACTATTATAGAAACAGGTGGAATGAAGGGCAGAAAAGAAGAAATGACCAAAGATGAATTACTAAAAATCCTCCAAACAGGTTTTGAGACAAAAAGAATTTTTTCGGAATATAGCATGACGGAACTACTCTCACAAGCCTATTCTTTGGGGAATAATGAATACTCCTGCCCTCCGTGGATGAAAGTTTTGATTCGCAATACCGAAGATCCCTTCAGTTACATGCCCAGTGGCCGTACAGGAGCTATTAATATCATTGATTTAGCCAACAGATATAGTTGTAGTTTCATTGCTACACAGGATTTGGGCAAGATTCATCAACAAAAATTTCAGGTGTTGGGGAGAATAGACCATTCGGATATTAGAGGGTGTAGCTTATTGATTTCATAGTAAAGACAAGAAAGATACAAGAAGTTTTGGTGATAGATATTTTCTTGTATACTTATACGCAAGCTAAATCAAAATTTTCTTTTCAATTCCACAAAAAGATGTAATTTGCATAGCACAAATTAAAAACAAAACTGTAAAATATGTCAACACTCACCTTCGCTGAAAAAATAGCACAAGCAGAGAATTTTTTACCCATTAATGGAACTGATTATATTGAATTTTATGTAGGAAATGCCAAGCAGGCGGCTCATTTCTACAAAACGGCTTTCGGATTTCAGAGTTTGGCATATGCAGGACCAGAAACCGGGGTGAGAGACCGAGCATCTTACGTCTTACAACAAGGTAAGATTCGATTGATTTTAACTTCGGGACTTAATTCCGATTCACCTATTTGTCAACATCAGCAAAAGCATGGCGATGGTGTAAAAATACTGGCTCTTTGGGTAGATGATGCCTATAAAGCCTTTGAAGAAACTACTAAAAGAGGTGGAAAACCTTATCAGGAACCTATTACCTTAACCGATGAGCATGGCGAAGTACGAATGTCCGGAATTTATACCTACGGAGAAACCGTTCATATGTTTATCGAAAGAAAAAATTATACCGGAATCTTTATGCCGGGATACGAAAAATGGGAAAGTGACTATAACCCTTCGGATGTAGGATTGCTTTATGTAGACCATTGTGTAGGAAATGTGGGCTGGAACCGAATGCTCCCTGTGGTAAAATGGTACGAAGATGTAATGGGATTTGTGAACATTCTTTCTTTTGATGATAAGCAAATCAACACCGAATATTCTGCACTCATGAGCAAAGTAATGGCAAATGGCAACGGCTACGCCAAATTCCCTATCAATGAGCCTGCGGAAGGAAAGAAAAAATCTCAGGTAGAGGAGTATCTGGATTTTTATGAAGGAGAAGGCGTTCAGCATATTGCTGTGGCAACCAAAGACATTATAAAAACAGTTACAGAACTAAAAGCAAGAGGTGTGGAATTTCTATCTGCTCCACCAGAGGCTTATTACGAAATGATTCCGGAGAGAGTAGGAGAAATAGATGAAGATATTAAAAAACTTCAGAACTTGGGGATTTTGGTTGACTGTGATGAAGAAGGCTACTTGCTCCAAATTTTTACAAAACCTGTGGAAGACCGACCGACTCTATTCTACGAAATTATCGAAAGACACGGTGCTCAAAGTTTTGGAGCAGGAAATTTCAAAGCTTTGTTCGAAGCCTTAGAAAGAGAACAAGCTAAGAGAGGAAATCTTTAACAAGCAATATAAAATAGTGAGAGATAAGCAAATTTTTGCTTATCTTTCGTTTTTATATTTATTGATGAAATCGCCCAATATTTACTGATGAAGATAGGCGATAGTATACAACCGTAAGCAAAAGCACCTATTGATGAAAAAACTATTTTTTGTCTTTTTTTGTCTTTCCTTGGTATATCTAAATGCCCAGAGTTATACTTCCATCAACAATTTGCTGGATAGGCTGGAAAAAGAAGGAGAAATCAACAACAATACAGAACTCTACAGTATTGCCGATAAAAAATTTGTTCTAATAAAGGATATGCCTGATAAAATGGAAAGACATATCTTAGAACTAAAAGAAGATACCTCTACACTTATTGAAATTGTAGATGATAAAAAAAATGGAACATCTGTTTCTAAAATTTATTCGGGAGATGTAGTAAGAAAACGAGATGTAGTTTCTGTAAGAGCAAATATGTTGGAAGGTAAAAAAATAGGAATGCCGGTGGTGTACACTTTTGTACTGAGTTTTAGAAAAAATATTTGGTATCTTACCGATGCCAATACCGGTGAAAGATGGATTGAAACCCATTATCTTGAAAAAAATAAATAATAAGTATAAATTTAAATACACTTTAAAACCAATCAACCCCATTTTTTATGAAATCATTCGTTCAATATTCCGAAAAATCAGATTTTACTATTCATAATATTCCTTTTGGAGTAGCTGTTTTTAACCAAGAATTTATTGCCTGTGCTACAAGAATTGGGGATTTGGTAGTTGATCTCGCTACGTTGTACGACTACGGATTTTTAGACGGTATCGAGGGATTAGATGATAATGTATTCGAAGCCTATACACTCAACCCTTTTATAGAATTAGGTAAATCTGTGACTACTAAGGTTCGTTTGAAAATTCAAGAACTTCTTTTAGAAAATTCTATTTTGGCGAATGACGAGAAAACAAAGGAGGAATGTTTTTATGATTTAGATAAAGTGCAAATGATGATGCCGGTACATATACCCAACTATACCGATTTTTATAGTAGCTATAATCATGCTTATAATGTTGGTGTGATGCTACGGGGAAAAGAAAATGCAATTATGCCGAATTGGCTTCATTTACCGGTTGGTTATCACGGTCGTGCTTCTTCTATTGTTGTTTCGGGAGTTGATGTAGTACGCCCCAAAGGTCAAACCAAGCCGGCTGATGCCGAAAAACCAATTTTTGGTGCTACAAAACAACTGGATTTTGAGTTGGAAATGGCTTTTATTGTGAATAAAAATACAGAAATAGGAGAATCTATTTCTACCAAAGAAGCAAAAGATGCTATTTTTGGAATGGTTATTTTCAATGATTGGTCTGCGAGAGATATTCAAGCGTGGGAATATGTACCACTCGGACCTTTTTTAGCGAAGAATTTTGCCTCTTCTATCTCGCCTTGGGTAGTAACTTTGGAAGCATTGGAGCCTTTTAGAACAGCATCGCCGAAACAAGATCCCGAAGTGTTGGATTATCTGAAATACGAAGGTACAAACGAAAATATCGACATCAATCTTAACGTTTTCTTGCAACCTGAAAATGGCGAAGAAAATTTGATTTGCCAATCGAACTATAAATACATGTACTGGAATATGTGTCAGCAATTGGCTCATCATACCATAAATGGTTGCAATGTAGAAGTAGGAGATATGTACGCCAGCGGAACCATATCGGGTACTGAAAAAGGTTCCTTCGGTTCTATGCTTGAACTCACTTGGCGTGGAACAGAACCTCTGACTCTAAAAGACGGTTCGCAACGTCGATTTATAGAAGACGGCGACACCATCATTATGCGAGGATGGTCGGAAAAAGATAGAATTCGAGTAGGTTTCGGTGAAGTAAGGGGGAAAATACTACCGGTAACAAAATAAATATACTTCAGGATAAGATAGTTGTGTAGAATTTAGACTATTAAAATGTAAATTCTATTTTTTTAATTTATATCCTAATAATTTATTACAGCTATTTGAGTGTTAGCCGTAATTTTATAAAAATAACACATTAATGAATTGCCCACATTGTAACAAAGCCGTAAGATTTGATTGGAGATATAAAGGACCCATTAAAATATTAGATGATACCAAAGGTTATTATTTATTTTACGATACTTGTCCAAATTGCGAAGACAGTGTTATTTATTACTCATTATGCTTTCATAAGAAAATAGATAATTATAATTATACAATTTTGACCAAAAAAAATAACGATTATAACATTGAAAGCGAGATTTTATTGTTCCCTTTAAAGCGTGAATTTGAGTTTATAGATTCTATTCCTGAAAAATATTTAGAAGATTATAACGAGGCTAAAGAAGTTATAACAATTAGCCCAAAAGCATCTGCAGCATTAAGTAGAAGATTATTACAATTAATTTTAAGGGATGAATATAAAATAAAAGAAAAATCATTATCCCAAGAAATTGGAAAATTCATTTTACTTCCTGGAATTCCCTCACATATTACAGATGCAGTTGATGCAATTAGAAATATTGGAAATTTAGCAGCACACCCAGAGAAAGAATCAAATACTGGAAACATTGTTGGGATTGAACCAGGTGAAGCAGAATGGTTAATTGAGGTTATTGAAGCATTATTTGACTTTACTTTCATACAACCATATAAATTGGAAACAAGAAGGAATGAATTAAATGAGAAATTAAAAAAAATTGGTAAACCAGAAATGAAATAAAAAAACTACGGCTAACATAGTATTTGCAAAAGGCGGGGTTGAATATTTAATAGAACTATTCGTTGCATTTAGTCGCGCCTGCTTTTTCGTTCCACAATTTTTTTTGTAGTTTAGTTCCACGGAAAAAGCATTCGCTTCGGTTGGTCGAAATTGAACTTTCAGCCCAATTTAGCCAGTCTTTCTCAAATACTTTTTCCGTTAGCAGAAATGCTATCATAACAGATTTCCAAAGATTTGATATTACAAATTTTGTATATTTGATAAAATTTTAGAATGATGGATTTGCAAACAAGAAAACTAAATTTGATAACATATCTTGCTCAACTTCAAGACGAAAGTTTCTTTGAGAAGATTGAAAAATATATATTTACAAAAGTAGGGAAAGAAAAAATAGAAGAGTTAAAACCTTTTACTGTTGAAGAATTATTGAGCAGAATTGAGAAATCTGAACAAGATTTTATTAGTGGGAATTATAAAAGTCAAGAAGATTTAGAAAAAGTTTCTTCAAATTGGTAGGTAATGAAAATCATTTGGACTGATTTTGCAATTGAAAATCTAAAAGACATTTTTGACTATTATTCTGTCAAAGCAAATAAAAAAATTGCCCATAAAATCCGTAAAAGTATTTTTGCTTCAACAAAACAATTAATTAACCATCCAAAATCAGGTCAAATTGAGTTTAATTTGGAAAGACTTAAACAAAATCACAGATACATTTTAAGTGGGAATTATAAAGTAATTTACAGAGTTTTTGAGAACCAAATAATCATATATGATGTTTTTGATACAAGACAAGACTCAATTAAAATGAACGATGAAAACAGAAATAAGAATTAAAAAAAGCACTTCTGCTAACATGGGTTTTGCAAGATGCGGGGTTGAAGGAAATCTCAGAAAAATTCTATAAAATACCCGCAAAAAACTTTTTCCTCATAGTTTTTATTTTTTCAAAGGAATCGGAGAATTTTCATTTGGCTACGCCGAACCACTTTGTTAGGTTTCCATTTTTTAGTTTTTTCGTAATTTTAAAAAATGGAAACCGAAGGTTCATCGAAACAAATATAAACAGAAATGAGATAAAAAGTTTTTGCTAGCTCTCGGTTTTCCTCTCCACTCTCGGTTGCAGTAGCCTACGCCTCGCAAAGCCCCGTTCCGTTATCGGCAATTTTATAAGAAAATTATGGTTAGAAAAACAGTATTTACAGAATCTTTTTTTGATTTCGAAATTGTATCTGAAAATAATCAAAAAGTAAACGAATTACAACAACGTATTAATAACGCTCAAGACGACCGTTCTAAAATAATTTTTTGTGGAATTATAGTTGAATATTATTTAGACAGAATCCTAAAATGTTTTTTTTTGGATTTTAAAGAATTATCTGATAGACCTGATTTCACTTTTTCATTTAAAATCAGTCTTTTAAAGTCAATGCAATTTATTCCGAATGAAATTATTCAAATGTGCGATATTGTTAGAAGAATAAGGAATGAGTTTGCACATAATTTTGACATTGATAATATTAACCAACTTAAACCAAAATTAATTAACACATTAAATCAGATTTATCTAAATCAAACAAAAAATAAAGATTCTAATATTGAACTTTTTACAAAATTCAAATTAGTTTTTAATTTGGGTCATAGTTATTTAAGGACTTATGAAAAAAATGTAAAATTATTACGCGAAAAAATTGATGAACCGAGCTTCGAAAGTGAATTAAAAAGAATTAATGAAAACAGAATGCATAAGTTTCATAAAGATTCGCAAAAACAAGGACCATTAAAAGTAATCGACCGTGGAAATGGCGAAATTGAAGAGGTTTATCCACATAGTTTTAGCGTAATAAAGAATAAGAAATAGAAAAACTGCCGATAACACAGGTTTAGCTCATTTTTGCTAGCATTTGGTCTTCCTCTCCAGTTCCTGGTATTGCAGTAGCCCGCAAGTGGCTCCGCTGAATCTTTGATTTCGCAAAGCCTATTTCCGTTAGTCGTCATTTTATAGAAATTGTGGTATAAAATTTGGATAATTACCAAAAATTGGTAACTTTGAATTGAATTTTTAAAACAATTTGTAATGGGAAGAAATACATCAGTTTCTTTGGGAAACTATTTTGAAAATTTTGTGGACAGTAAAATTTCTGCAGGAAGATATAAAAACGCAAGTGAAGTTATTCGTGCAGGATTGAGGCTTTTAGAGGAAGAGGAAAATAGAATTCAAATTCTTAAAACTGCAATTAAGGAAGGGTTAGACAGCGGTATTGCTAAAAACTTTGATGCGAATGAAAATCTAAAGAAACTTAAAGCCAAAAAATCTCAAAATGTTTAACTATGAATTAACGAATAAAGCCAATGAGGATTTAAACGGAATTTGGAATTATACATTTGACGAATGGAGCGAAGAACAGGCGGACAAATATTATTTTGAAATTTTGGATTGTTGTCAATTCATTGCGGAAAATCAAGATTTAGGGAGAAATTATAATGAAATTGAAAATAATTTGTTCGGTTATTTAATAAACAAACACATTATTTTTTACCAAAAAATTACGCAATTAGATGTTTTAGTTGAAGTTGTTTAAACTTATTTAGAAAAAAAGTTCCGAGAAAATTAGCAATTTTGGATTGCAATTTAAAAGACTAATAATCTGGAACTCATCAGCAAAGATAAAATAGAGAAATGGATTTTACCCCAT
>JAGOJI010000182.1 GCA_017995195.1 Cloacibacterium sp. | reverse complement strand
GCCTGAACCATATCAGGGTTGATGATACTCATCCCTTCCTGTAAAGAATTCCGGATTAAAAAGGGTCTGTAAATTTCGATGTCATTGATGTAAATAAGGTTTTCATCATAATTTCCGCCGCGAACCATATACTGGGAAGACAGTTCCGTGTTTGAGTTTACTGACGGTAAAGTTTTGATGAGTCCTTCAACTCCACCTGAAAGCGACGCAACCTGCTGAGCTTCTTTTGCAGAGATTTCGATAGAAGTTAAATCCGTTACTTTAGGTTTACCTTTTTTCTGAAAAACCACTTCCTGAATTTGGGTTTCTCTTTCAGCATTCACGAACAAAATGTTCACATTCTGAACTTTCGGAGTAGGTTTAATCGTTTTGTTGAACCCCCTGAAATTTTCCTTCTGTACCGAAAGAGTCTGTTCTTCGGGAGCGAGAGGGATTTTCACAAATCCATTCTCATCAGTTATAAAATTCTGACTATTATAGGAGACATTGGCTTGAGAAACAGGAGCACCGTTTTCGTCGAGAACTTTAAGATTAATTTGCGAAAAAACAAAAAGCGGCGAGAATACCAGGAGTAGAAGTATTTTTTTCAATGCGTTGAATTTAGATTCTAAAGATAACAAAAATTAGAGGATGGCCTGTCGTACGCGGGTTAATTTTTGAAGCAGATCTTCCAGTTTATCAAGTTTAAGCATATTGGCTCCATCAGATAGCGCACAGCTTGGATCGGGGTGAGTTTCTATAAAAAGTCCGTCTGCACCTACGGCAATTCCCGCTTTTGCAATGGTTTCAATAAGTTCCGGTCTTCCGCCTGTAACCCCCGAATTTTGATTGGGTTGCTGAAGCGAATGCGTAACATCTAAAATTACGGGTGCATATGCTCTCATGGTAGGAATTCCACGGAAATCAACGACCAAATCGGTATAACCAAAAGAATTTCCGCGCTCGATGATGGCGGTTTTTGGATTGCCTGAATCTGTAACCTTCTGTACCGCGAACTGCATAGATTCCGGGGAGAGAAACTGGCCTTTTTTCAGCGTAACATATTTATTGGTTTTTGCAGCAGCAATAAGCAAATCGGTCTGGCGAACCAAAAAAGCCGGAATCTGCAAAACATCTACATAATTTGCAGCTAAAGCTGCATGCTCATTTTCGTGAATATCAGTAGTGGTAGGAATATTGAAAGTCTCGCCAACTTTCTTCAGGATTTCCAGAGATTTTTCTTCACCAATCGTGGTGAAAGAATCTACACGGCTGCGGTTTGCTTTTTTGAAACTTCCTTTGAAGATATAAGGAATTTCATATTTAGTGGTAAGTTCTACTACTTTTTCAGCGATTCTCAGCGCCATATCTTCACCTTCGATAATGCACGGACCGGCGATAAGGAAGAAATTTTTCGAGTCTTTATGATGAATATTATCTAAGTACTGAATCATAATATAGTTTTTCTAATTTATTACAAGTACAAAAATACGGTTTTTCTGGCAGAAAAAAGAGTGGAACTACGCTGCGCAATTCCTATTTTTTCTGCTCGGCCAGTGCCTTTTCGAATTTATCTACGTGAACTTTATACTGGTCCTGCCCGATTTCTTTTTTGTAAATATCAATCCACTTTTTAGCATTTTCGAAGTCGGGAGTATTATAAAATTTAGAAATCTGGTTGATAATACTTTCGCTCTTATAAGTGGCAGTTTTAAAGTGTTTGAAATTTGCTGTCAAATAATCTGCGGCTTCTGAAAGTTTATTCTGGTTAAGCAATGCATAATGTTTTTCCTTAATGAAAAGCTCATTACTGACTCCGTTTTTTGTTGCTTCGGTAACGGTTTCTTCACCTTGAGCAAATTTTCCCAGAGCGTTGTACGCGTAGGCAAGTTCGAAATAAAACTTTTCAGATTTAAAACCGCTTTCTTTTAATTTTTCTAATCCTTTCAGTGCTAAAGCCGATGCACCGCCGCCGTTCATAAAACTGTATTTATCAACCAACACATCGTTTTCAGGTCTTTTGGATTTGTAATGTTGAAGAAACGATGCAGTTTCCGGCAGTTTGAACTCGGTAACCTGCTGGTCAGAAAGTGCAGCGACCTGTAAACCTAAATTCTGCCATCTCGCAATGATATTGGTTTCCGCCGGTTTGTAGACAAGTTTTCCATTCTCGGGAACCAGTGTCCCGAACAGCTTAAAAGTGTAACCTGCATTCTCGTCAAAGTATGGCAGGCCCACATTAAGAAATTTATCAGTAGCCTTTGGTGGCAGAATAACGAGCCGGTTTTCAGCACTGACAAACGGTGTATTAAAATTGAATTCTTTTGGAACCTGAATTTGTGTATGTCCTAGAAAAAATGAAAAAAAACCAAAGAGAACAAGTAGTTTTTTCATGATAATTTATTTAAGTTTAATAAATATTTTATCAAAGGTATTGATATTTCGGGAGGAGATTTTATCTTTTAACTGCTTTTTTCCTAAAATTTTTCCGAAGCTGGAATCCAGCGTACTTCCTTTCGGA
>JAGOJI010000181.1 GCA_017995195.1 Cloacibacterium sp. | reverse complement strand
AAAAACATCTTGAAGCTTTATATTCACTGGAGTTTTCTCATTGACAACAAATGGTTCTGGTTTTGAAAAACTATTTCTAAAACGCCCACGCATTACTTCGCTACGTACCATCATATGGTAATTACTCATCTTTAAATACGGAGCAACTTCTTTTGTCTCTGGTTCGTCATTAGGAAAAATATCAATCACTTTTACAACCCAATCCGCATCGGTTCCTGTGGTTGAAACTTGTAATTTCGCCACTATTTCTCCGGCTAAAGTGATATCCTCATTCAAAACTTCTGTTTCGAAAACAATAACATCAGGACGTCGCGCAGCAAAACGCTGGTCATCGGTCATGTACTTCCTTGGTGTAAGCCCTGCTTGTTTAATGTCCTCAGAATAAGGAACTGGTTTTTTGGGGTCACTGATGAATTCTTCAAAAGCAATATTTCTCTTTGCCATTTTTGACAATTGATTTTCTTGTAAAAAGAAATCTTGTCTTTCTGTATTTTGAGGAGGCCAAGTTTCATACGTTTTCCATTCTTTTCTACCGGTATCAAAAACATAAGCTTCCGGCAATTTACTGGCTTCTTTTCTACTATTTTTCAAAAAATGACGAAAGAAATTAGCTTCTATATTTTTTTGATAAAAACTAGAAATACTATCTCCAAAATTAATATTACCAATCACTTGCTTGGCTGAATTTCTAGCCCAGTCCCCATGACTCCATGGCCCCATAACAATTGTGTTGTAGTTCCTGCTACTCTTTTCTATGGTACTGTAAGTATTCAACGGGCCGTATAAATCTTCGGCATCAAACCAACCTCCTACTGTCATTACAGCTGGTTTGATGTTTTTTAAATGCTGTAAAATTCCGCGTTTTTGCCAAAAATCATCATAACTGGAATGGTTTTTTAGCTGGTGCCAAAATTCATTTTCTTTTCCATAATACTTATCTAAATTAGACAACGGTCCCGCATCAAGAAAAAATTGATAATCGTCATTTATTCCTATATTGGCAAATTTATACCAAGATGCTGTGGTGCGTTTTGTTTTTTGCAGGCCAAATAACGGTGTTACTTTCCAATAGCTCAACAAATAAGCACCATTGTGATGAAAATCATCAAAAAAGAAATCGGCAATACATGCTTGAGGTGAAACCGCTTTCAAAGCAGGATGATTACTTAATAAAGAATAGGTCGCATAAAATCCGGGATATGAAATTCCCCACGTTCCAACATTTCCATTATTGTTAGCTACATTTTTAACCAGCCAATCTATCGTGTCATACGTATCCGAAGCTTCGTCAACATCTTTCTTTCCCTTTTTATTGGGAATAAAACCACGCATATTATCGTACAAGCCATCACTCATGAACCTTCCTCGAACATCTTGATAAACTACAATATATCCTTCTTTCATCATCGTTTCACTAGGAGAAATACTATTCTTGAACTGATCTTCACCATAAGGCCCCGAATTATAGGGCGTTCTTTGCATTATAATAGGATATTTTTTAGAGACATCTTTAGGGGTGTAAATACAAGTAAACAACTCTGCTCCATCACGCATCTTGATGTACACTTCCTTTTTAGTGTAATTATCAGCAACATAATTTATCGATTTGTCTTGTGCAAAAAGAATTACGCTTATAAACAGAAGTGAAATACTTAGTAATTTTTTCATGGATCTTTTTGAGTTAAAAATAGTTTTTAAAGGTAAAAAATCTTGCCGAATATAAAATCTTAATTTTAAATTATACGAAATTAAAGCATTGTATCTATCTAAAACACATTGGAAAACAAGATGGTTTTTAAGGCTATTTTTTTCTTAGCCAAAACTCTAAATCAGGTTTTATATCAGTTCAGATTGTTGTTGTTTTTTCCAAAAAATAATTATATTGTACAAATAAAAAAATAGCAATAATCTAAAAATAGGTTATTATTCGTAGCAAAAAAGACATTATCTGCGTTTTTCAAGGTCTTTTTAGATAATTTACCTTATATTTGCAAAATACAAAATTATTCCTTTGCGGTTAACAAAGTTTCTTTTTGCGCACTTTTAACCCAAAAATCAAGATTCCCTCTTTCAGAAAATATCCTGAAAAAATCATCTTTTTTGCAGTATGCTGCATCTTTCGCCTTGTGGAAAAATTCCATTTACAGGCTATTAAATAATCGAAATTAATACTATGCACATAATAGATTATGCAATCTTTGTTGTTTATATGTTGGCAATGTTGGGCGTTGGCGTTTACTTTTTTAACAAAAACAAAACCGCTGAAGATTTTTACGTAAGTGGCCGAAACATGAGTAGTTGGCACATTGGTTTGTCCGTTGTTGCTACTGATGTTGGCGGTGGATTCTCAATAGGATTAGGCGGACTTGGTTTTACAATGGGAATATCAGGTTCTTGGATGCTGTTCACCGGACTGCTAGGTGCTTGGTTGAGTGCCGTATTTCTTATTCCAAAAGTAAGTGCCTTAGGACATAAATACAAGTTTTTCACTTTTCCACAAAT
>JAGOJI010000180.1 GCA_017995195.1 Cloacibacterium sp. | reverse complement strand
ACCCAGGGTTGTTGTATACGGCACCATATCCGGGATATAGTGTAAGATCACCGTTTATATAAGTCTGATAACTATTACTACTTGTAATATTAAAAATTGCAGTTGCTGGAAGCCCACTAAATGTCATATTATTAACATAAACGGGATTTTGTATTTCAACATTCGTTGTACCAACCGTAGCAATTCCAGAATATTCATCAAAAAATACATTATCGTATAGCGTAGGAATCCCACAAGTGCTGGTGGCTCTTGCCGGGGTAGAATCCAGAGACCAGTGGTTGATATCATTCCAATTGCCAGAGCCACCTTTCCAATAAAAGTTTTTGGGAGCAGGTATTGTGAAATTGACACCGCTATTGGCTGTATTATCTATAGAATTGTTGGCATTAATAGGATTGGAACCAGCAACCGGTGTCACATAGGACGCACGGATATAAGAAACTGATAAACGATTAAGCTCTACCAAACCATTACCGTTAATACTATTTCCTAAAATAAGATTACTGTTTCCTGCTCCTGTAAAGGATTTTACGATATCGCAATCCAAACGGTTATACACAAAGGTGTCGGTAACAGTCAAATTACTAAGTGAATTAATAGCCAAATCAACTGCTGTATTAACATTAAAATTCTTTACGAAATCAGTCCCTGTAAAAGATATTTTATTTCCAGCGTTGACATTCATTATATTAGTTGTTGCATCGGTAATGCTAATATCTGTCCCAGAATTTATCTGGAACAAATTGGATTTTACCGCTGAAAAAGTACCTGTTGCTGTACCCTCCATATAGATATTGCCAAAGAAATGATTAGCGTTAGTATAGGTGTCTTTTTTACCATTGTACTCTTTTGCAATATATAGTGTAGAAGCTGGTGCATTTACAGGCTGCTGGGTGTACATCCAAAGCGTAGGGGTACGGATGAGCGTATGATCTATGAATACAGATTTACCTCCAAGATAAACAGAGTTTGCATTAATCTTTGTACTATTGGCATATAGATTGGCAGGTTGCCAAATACCATTGTTCATTACATTGAAGCTAAAGCCTCCCACTACCTCTACATCATAAGGTGCTACCCAGCTTGCCGGTTGCAAGTGAAAATTGTCATTTGCCAACTCACTTACATATAAGGTAACCCGTTGTGCATTTTAAATAATACTGACTTTTAAGTTGTTGATATTTCGATTGAAATAAGTTTTGTTTATAAACTGCACAACTGTTAAAGCCGTTATTTTGGCTATTAATCGGGCTTAAAGCCTTCAAAAGTTTTGGCATAATTACGTCTAATCATGAATTGGTCGCACAGTTGCGAAAACAACGTCTCAATCCTTTTTCTTTGCTTTTTGTACAAATAAAACTGTGGTTTATACTCCTTTTGATTGATTCTTTTCGGAGTCTCCAGTTCTATGTTGGCATAATTAAACAAATCTATTTGAATTTCAGACGACAAATAGCCTTTGTCTCCAAGCAATGTACAATTCGATAATTGTTCTCTGATGTCTTTTAAATAATGGATGTCGTGTACAGAAGCGGGACTCAAATCTATACTTTGGAAAACACCATTTACAGAACAAACCGCATGGAGTTTGTATCCATAAAAAGACATCTGCTGAGAAGCACAAAAACCTCTGTTTGGATAACAATATTCGGCATCTTTACAGATTTTCGAAGTACCACTTCTGGAAAGTTTACAAACTTCTACAGGCATACTGTCAATAATGAAAAACTTCTCAAACTCATTAAAACTTTCTGCTATTTTCATTCGTAAATCATTAATCTTATTTGATAATCTGCGTTTGCGACGATTATAAAAGCTTCGCTCTATCTTACATTTTATTGCTTTTGGAAGCTGTCGGAAAAGATGATTTTCGCTGTCAATTCCCATGTATTCAGCAGTTAGTGCCAGACTTATTAATTCTAAATCTTTCATTTTGGGAACTCGTCTTTGATAAGACAGAAGGTTTTCATTTGATATTTTTCTCAAAACTTCCAAAATTCTTTCGTAATTTGCACTTAAGTTGTTCATTGTAAATGTATTATGGCTAATTCAATTTACTGATTTTCAATCAAATGAACAACTTTTTACTTTTTTATTTCATAATGCACAACGGGTAAGAATATCTATATTTTTATATTCAGTTATTGCGAATTCAACTTGTTCTATATTTAACTTAAAAATAGAATTTAATAATTTTATTTTTTCACTTTCCTTTATTCCTTTAAAATTATTAGAAAAAATCCAAGATATAATTTGAGAGTGAATTCTTTCTTGATGTGATAAACTTAAGAATTCGAAAAATGATTTTTGATGCATACATAGTCTTTTTAATATGTCGCCTAACGGGAAGGGGCTTTGCGAGGTGCGGGCTACTGCAAACCGAAATTGGAGAGGAGAACCGAACTTTAGCAAAAACTTTTTCCATTTTTTAAAATTACGAAAAAACTAAAAAATGGAAAAGTTTTTTGCGGGTATTTTTACAAATTTTCTAAGATTTCCTTCAAC
>JAGOJI010000179.1 GCA_017995195.1 Cloacibacterium sp. | reverse complement strand
TTACTACCATTTTATAAGTGGAAACAGACCAAAAGAGCACCCTTACTACCATCTCCCTTATAACAGTACACAAATATAGAGCAAAACCCTTAAAAACAAAGCATTTTACCAATAAGACCAACACCCGGAAGGGTGTTTTTTTTATGTACTAAACCATAAAACCGAAAAAAAATAAAAAAATGCAATTTTTGTATTTAGGTCTGCGGTTAGGTCTGCGGTTAGGTCTGCAAAAAAGCACTTTTTTGAGTGTTTAAAATAGGGTGTAATTACATAAAATAGCTCGTGAAATACAAATATGTAGGTTTAAGCATGGGTGTAATTACATCATTTTTTACATGAAAAACAACTATCGTACTGGTTATTAACTGTTTACATATTTTAAAGGCTTATTTAACCAAAGATTGATGAGGAATAGGAGGTTTTGTGTCTTTTTTTAATTGTGTTATTTTTTCTTGAAGGGCTTTTTTTTCTTGCTCTAAACGAGCGATTTCTTTCTCCTGTAAGGCATTTATTTTCTCTAATGAAGATATATATCTGTCATTATCATTTTGCTGGTAAGTAGAATGTTCTTGCACCACTTTAATCATTTCGCCCTCCCCCGTTAATAGCCAATGAATATTTAAATCAGAATAGTTTGCGATTATTTTCGTTATAAATATATCTGAAACCGATGATTCTAATTTATCAGAGTCTAAAAAACCTCTTTTTATGTCTGTTTTTTCTAAAAACTCTCTAACTTTAATACCTTTATAATCAAGGTATTGTATTATTCTTTGTTTGGTTGTTGCGATTTTCATCGTAAAAAATTTGGTTATTGCGAAAATTATCGTTTATATTTGCATTGTATTAAAAAAGTAACCAATTAAAGCAATGGACAAAAGTACAAAAACTTACAACACTTATAATAAAGACATTATAAAGAGATTAAGAAAAAAGTATGGCACTTCGCCACACTTTATCTATGCCAGTTTACGTGGTGATCGCACCAGTGAAACCTCTATAAAAATCTGCGAAGATTACAAAGTGGCAGAAAAAGAAATCAACAAAACACTTCAAAAAATATGAAACGCCTACTCTACGCTAAGAGGCACAAAGTAGTTCGCCTTGGTTCTCCTTTTGTGAAGCATTATTTTGAATTGCTTTTTTTTGGGAAATGGCTACTCAGCACACATTATTACACAGAAGTAAAATATTAAATAAAACAAGTATTATGGAAAAAACAGTAATTAATCTTCATATAGATTCTTTAATTGAAAAATTTGAAGTAAACGCAAAAGACCTTAGCTCGGATGCAGTTCGTAAAATAAAATATGCAGTACAAAGTGAAATATATAAAGCAACCCAAGGTGCTATAGAAATTGCAAACGAGCAATTAAAAACTATTAAAAAAAGCCATACAAAAGATTATTCACAAATTATACCAATGCTTGAAAAACTAAAATCCAATATTGATTATGCAATTCATTTGATAAATAGAGATACTGAAGGATGGGAAATATCAAATACTATACAAGAAGATATTTATGAGTTATCTAATGATATTTTTTCTTCTTTCCTTGGGTAGCGTTCCTCTATCATCAATATGAATTTTAACATCAAAGCATAAATTGTAATGCCAAATAAGAGTCCGTAGCATTTCATTAAAAATGATAATATCTGAAGCAAACGCATTATGCCTTACATAAATATCACGTCTTAATACATCTCCCTTCCGAGCTGATTTATATTCTGTGATTTTATCAATTTGTAGAAACCAAGGATCGATAGCTTTTTTTAGGTACGAAGCGAATTTTTGACAAGTACCATGGTCGCTCGCTTCAATAACAATGAAAAATGAGTGTTCATACTCGCCATTATAATTATCCATAACTATATTTTTTAAGTGACATTACAAATATAGTGATTTTCCCGCCACGGCATTGCGTGGTTTCGACACCACGGCGGGAGCAAACTAAAATGAAGCAGTTTCTCATTTTAAGTTTTTCATAGGTTATTGTTTTACTGTCGCCGCTATGGCGGTGGCAGTTTTTAAAAGAACAAAACCTAAGCAAAAAAGGCAAACACATGTATCAGTATATCAATAATATATTATCTATCCCCGCCCGTCTTCTGTATGAGGATTGGAAGGTGATGAAATATAAAACATATCTTTCAAAATGTCATCGTAGGCAATTGATACGCACTCGTGAGGGCAAAGGCGAAGGGAATGAGGCGATGCTGTCTTATTACGAGCTACCGAATGACCTTAAAGAACTATGTAAGGAAAAATTAGGCGATCCAAACAAAGAGGGTGTTGTATTGGTTAATTTCTTGGAAGATTATATAGTTCCTGATACTAAGGCAGCTAGTTTTTTCGTAGCTCACACCAAGCCGGACGGCAGCTCGCTAAAACCAAAAGAGCAACGGGTAAAAACAACCAATTGCTGTATTTTCAATGCTATTAAGAGTGTTTTAGAAGACAAGAGGGCTACAGGAAAAGTATTCGGAAAGCAGAGAACCATGATTTGGA
>JAGOJI010000178.1 GCA_017995195.1 Cloacibacterium sp. | reverse complement strand
ATTTCAATCCGTTTGGGAAAGAAAGTATTCAACTCCTTTTCAGGCAAATTCAGGTTATCCTTTGAAGCCCATTCAGTCGGCTATTTCCGGTGGGGAACGCTCAAGAGTAATGCTTTCTGTAAAAAAACTCATGGCAGAAAATGCCGAACTTCCTACGCTGATTTTAGATGAAATAGACACAGGAGTATCCGGCAGAATTGCCGAAGAAATGGGTAATGTGATGCAGGAAATGGCAAAAGATATGCAACTTATTGTTATTACTCATCTTGCACAGGTGGCAGCTAAAGGAAACAACAACTACAAAGTAACCAAAGAAGAGATTGAAGGCAAAACAAAATCGAACATAGTTCCACTCAATACAAACGAAAAACTTACAGAAATTGCCCAACTTCTTTCGGGTACCAAAATCACAGAAGCCGCCCTTCAGCAAGCAAAAGAATTGATAGGATAAGTTTAGAAGTATTACTGTTAGCCGTAATTACAGAAAAAATATTCTCACAAAATTTCAAAATACGAAAGTTCAAAAATAGCAATGGAAAAAATCAGAAAGTTCAAATTACTTTGCTCAATATCTATAATGAATGATGAAGTTATAGACAAAGCAATACACTCAGACTTTAAGGATTTTGAAGATGCAATCCAATATTTCAGTGCAGTTGCAACAAATTGTGATTTGATTATTACAAGAAATGAAAAAGATTTTAAGAATGCTTTAATTCCCGTAATGAATGCCGAAAGTTATTTACAGACCCTTAAAATATAGGGGTTTACAATATACAATGTTGAAGTAATCCTTATGATGTCCTCTTCCTATTTTCCATCACTCAATTCATCGAAACGTCTTCCGGAGTATTCGCCCAAAGAAGGAATTCTCCGCCTAAGTTTTGCATGATTTTTTTCCACAGGTTGTGGTCGTTAGGTAGTGTATAGTCAAGATTGTATACATCTACCACCGTCCATAGTTTGTCTCGAATTTCACCCTCCAACTGCCCCGGAGACCAACCCGAATACCCTGAAAAAACTTTGAAATCTTGTAAACTTATTTTGTTCTCGAAAAGGGCGGTAATAATATCCTGTACATCTTCGGATATATAGAAATCAGGGGAAATTTCCTGATAATTTTTTGTGATTTTTTCTCCTTTTAAAATGAAAAAAACTTTGTCTTTAGATACCGGTCCGCCATCATAAACTTCCACATCAAAGTCGAAAATTTTTATTAGACTTCCACTCATATTATCATTTTTCTTATTCAGAATTAAGCCAAAAGCACCTTCTTCATTATGTTCAATCATCAAAACAACCGAACGCGAAAATATATCGCCCGATGCTTCAGGAGTGGAAATTAAAATTTTACCTTTGTAGGAATAATGCATATTCAAAAATAATTATTTTTTTTAATGGAAAACCTACACGACAGACGAAAAGTATACGAAAAACACCAATTGCTTGAAAATCAGTTAAAAGAAAATCCTATAGAGTTGTTCAGAGATTGGTTTTTGGAAGCAGAAGAACATCCAAATATTTCGGAGGCCAATGCTATGGCGATTTCTACCTTGGAGGACGATGGCTGCCCCAGAACAAGAATGGTTCTATTAAAAGGATTTACATGGGAAGGTTTTATTTTTTATACCAATTACGAGAGTAGAAAAGGAAAATCCATCGAAAAAAACGGAACGGTTTGTTTACATTTTTTTTGGCCACCTTTGGAACGACAAATCACTATTAAGGCAAATATAGAAAGAGTTGCCGAAAATCTTTCAGATGGTTATTTTGCTTCAAGACCACGAGGAAGCCAATTAGGAGCAGTAGTTTCTCCTCAGAGTTGTGTGGTGCCGAACCGTGAATTTTTAGAGAAAAAACTATCTGAATTAGAAGTTTCTTTTGAAGGGAAAGAAATCCCAAGACCCGAAAACTGGGGAGGATATATTGCCAAGCCTTACGAAATCGAATTTTGGCAAGGTAGACCCAACCGTCTGCACGACAGAATTCTATACCAACTACAGCCCGATTTCGATTGGAAAATATCACGATTAGCTCCTTAAAAAAACAGTATACAACCAATGTGAATTAACACTAATTAATTGATTATCAATTAATATTATTTTATTGAGGTATTTTTCTTACTAAGTGATAACTTAAGTATTGTTAACCCGAATTCTTTTTACAGATAAGAGAAGTCGAACCATCGAAGCCATACTCAATTTTGTATTGCTCTCTTAAACGAAGTAGCTTGGTTTGCCTTAAAAATAATCATGAAAATGATTCATTTCTTTGTCTGGGTTTTGTGATAAAAAAAATAAAGCCTTTATTTTCAATTATTTATATTTTTTTTATTAACCCGAATTTCAGGTTAATTAATAAAAACTTAGAGCCTGTTTAAATTTGTAAAATATTTTTAACATTAAGAAACCTTTAGGTTCGGCGAAGCCAATTTAAGGCAATTTAGCTTAATGTATTTAATTCTAAATCAATTTATTGATTTCTTAAATTTCCCCTTAACTAACTGAATGC
>JAGOJI010000177.1 GCA_017995195.1 Cloacibacterium sp. | reverse complement strand
TGGTATTGAAAAAATATTGCTTTCTTTTGAAAGTAATCGAAACATTTTTATTAATTTTGTGCAAAGTTAATTTAAAAAAGGAAAATAATGACGTCTTTCTTTCTCTTCTTAAGCGATGTATTCAAGTGGTCTTTCGGTTTGTTTGATGCAGCAGGTAATGTTCTTAACTGGATTCTGTTTCTGGTTGCATCAGCTTTATTCACCTATTGGTGTTATGTATTGATGGTAACTTTAGGTGGCGACAAAGACAAAGAATATTTTTCACCAACTGAAGGGCATCATCCTTATTACGATCCGAAGATCAACAAAAAAGGCTAAAATAATTGATACTTATGTTCATAATAAAATCCCGAAATTTTATAATTTCGGGATTTATAATTTAGTTATTTTTGATCATTAATGTATAGGAATTACCAGCACAGGAATTGTTGACCTTCTTGTAAGTTCCTTGGTTAAACTGCCCACAAAAACGTCATAAATCCCGCTTCTTCCGTGCGAACCCATTACGATATAGTCAGCATTTTTTGATTTGGCATATTCCAGAATGATATCTCCGGCCACACCCTGTTTCAAAAGATGTTCGCAATCCACATCCTGCGCAATGATGCGCTGTTCTAATACATTCAGCCGCAACAGTTCATCTTTAATTTCATTTTGCTCCACCTCGGGGAAATACTGGAAGCCCATGTCGCCAATAGCGAAACCAATATCTGCCGGCGCTACATGAATAAGACAGATTTTTCCTTTTGTTTCTTTAGCGAATTTTACGGCACCATCAATAAGTCTGTCGGTGGCGTCTGAAAAATCTACAGGTAATACGATGTTAATCATGATCTTAATTTTTGTTCCTTAAAGTTACAAAAGTTTCTTCAAACAGTCAAGTAATTTACTGAATTCTGAGATCCAGCACCTTCTCATCTTCCAGAAAAGCTTGTAGAATATCGTTTTCTTCAACTTTGCCTACACCTTGTGGTGTTCCGGTAAAGATAAGATCTCCGGTTTTTAGAGTGAAGTATTGTGATACGAATGCGATAATTTTTTCCGGCGAAAAGATCATCATGGAAGTATTACCGTCCTGAACTTTTTCTTTGTTCTTCATTAAAGAAAAACTCAGGTTCCGCATATCGAAATCGCTTTTTTTATAAAATTCTGAAACTACAGCGCTGCTATCGAAACCTTTGGCAAGTTCCCAGGGAAGTCCTTTTGCTTTCAACTTACTCTGTAAATCTCTCGCAGTGAAATCAATCCCCAAACCGATTTCATCGAAGTGATTTGAGGCCTTATCTTCCTGGATATATTTTCCTCCTTTGGAGATTTTCAGCACTACTTCGAGTTCATAATGCACATCATCAGAAAATTCGGGAATATAAAAATCCGAACCTTTCTTTAGGATTGCCGTGTCGGGCTTCATGAAGATTACAGGATTTTCAGGAATTTCATTTCCGAGTTCTTTGGCGTGTTCGGCATAATTGCGGCCGATGCAGATGATTTTCATGATTACTTATTTTACACAATATTCAGTTAATAATATTTAATTTCTCTCTTTGTGGATTTTACATGTTGGCCTTCCAAAAATGTCCTTCGTTCTATCCAATTTTTCTTTTTATCATAAATGTAGGTGTAGACGTATTCTCTGATTATCGTTCCATCTTTGTTAATGGCTTGGTGAAGAATAATGTCGCATTTTTTGTTCAGAACGTTTTTAAAAAAGGGCTTGTCAAACGCCTGTGATACTGGATTTAAACATTTTCTACGATAGGTTGATGATATTTCAATTGTATCAACTTTATCTGGATAATAGTGCAAGCCCAAAGATTTGATAATTCTGTCTTTGGAGTCGTAAGTGTAAATCTGTTTAAATTCTGTAAAATCTAATGTTTTATAAATCTCTATTTCGTTACTTTCTTTAAATACACTCTTTGTAACTGAATTATAATCTCCGCTTTTGTTTAAAGTAATTGCAACAGAATCTTTTGGATAATTATATTTTTTTTCCGATTTATGATTAGTTCTTTCAGAGGTTATTCTACCTTTTTGGTCATAATTGAAAGAGGTTACGGTTTCAACCAAAAAGTTCTCCTTACTCTTTAATCTTCCGTTTAGGAAAAATTGATAAAATTGCGTTTTTTTAGATTCTGTAATCTGGTTATTTTCTATTTTCAAATCAGTTTCAAACACTTCTTTTACATTCCCTTTCAGATTCATCCTTTGTAAATCAGTATAAACTATTTTAGGTTTGATTTGCGAGAATGAAAGGAAGGGGATCAAAAAAAATAAAAGACCGATTTTATTGACCATTGATTTAAAAAAAATTACGTTAAATCTAGAACTTGGATCTCAACTGAATTCCCGTCAGGACTTTCTTCGTATACAGAGGGAAATCCGCATTTTGAATCCAGCCGTAATAGCCCAAATCTTTCTGGAAAACATCTTTCACTCTTTGTCCTTTGTATTTCCCGAAACTGAAAACCTCTTTTCCGTCTTCATCGAAAGCAATAAATCCGGCCAGATCAGCGAATT
>JAGOJI010000176.1 GCA_017995195.1 Cloacibacterium sp. | reverse complement strand
TGCGATTTTTTTAGCTTTCATTTCAAAATAAATTATATATTTGTAAACTCAATTCGAGACAAATTAGTATCCGGCAAAGGTCGGATTATTTTTTTATACAAACGATAAATTTTATTGTTATGAACTATGTAACCAAAGAAGGTTTGGACAAAATGAAAGCCGAACTGGAGCAACTAGAAACGATTGAAAGACCAAAAATAACACAACAGATTGCTGAAGCAAGAGATAAAGGTGATCTGTCTGAAAATGCAGAGTACGACGCAGCTAAAGAGGCACAAGGGATGTTGGAAATGAGAATTTCTAAACTGAAGGATGTTATTTCTACATCCAAAATCATCGATGGAAGTCAGCTTGACCTTAGCAAAGTATCTATTCTTACAACAGTTAGATTGAAAAATAACGCTACAAAAGGAGAGCAAAAGTTCACTTTGGTTCCTGATAATGAAAGTGATATAAAATCTGGCAAAATTTCTGTGAATACGCCAATTGCTAAGGGTCTTTTGGGGAAAGCTGTTGGTGAAACTGCTGATATTGTTTTGCCAAACGGTAACAAACTTTCTTTTGAGGTTTTAGAAATCTCATTATAAAATAAAATGTGGACGTTGGTTTAGTAATTGCTGAAAATTAAAATCAATATTAAAAATTATGAGTACTATTTTTTCTAAAATCATCAGCGGAGAAATTCCTAGTTATAAAATAGCAGAGGATGACAAGCATATTGCTTTTCTAGATGTAATGCCTTTGGTAAAAGGTCATACGTTGGTTGTTCCGAAAAAAGAAACAGATCTGATTTTTGATCTGGAATCTGATGATTATAAAGAGTTATGGGGATTTACCCAAGAAATTGCGAAGAAAATCAAAAAAGCTGTGCCTTGTAAAAGAGTTGGCATAGCAGTTGTAGGTCTGGAAGTTCCTCATGCTCATATACATTTGATACCACTTAATAGTATGGATGATCTTAATTTTAAAAACGTAAGGTTAATTTTTTCGCCAGAAGAGTACAAAGAAATTCAGAAATCCATAACAAAAGCATAAAAGAAGTCTTGAACTTCTTTTTTTAATTTTAGAACTTAAGAAAATTATGAATCCAAATCAATGTTCATTTTGTGGAAGAAAAAAGGATGAAGTGCAAATCCTAATTTCTGGACAAAATGGCTTTATATGCGAAAATTGTATTGAACAAGCACATTCTATCGTAAAAGATAGTGTGAATAAAACTTCAGATTCTGATTCTATGGCAGGATCTCTGGAAGAACTTAAAAAACCAAAAGAAATAAAAGCTTTCCTTGACGAATATGTGATAGGGCAAGATCAAGCAAAAAAACAATTGTCCATCGCTGTTTATAATCATTACAAAAGATTATTACATGCGCAAGACGAAAATCGTGAGGTTGAGATTGAAAAATCGAACATCATAATGATTGGTGAAACAGGAACGGGAAAAACATTGTTAGCTAAAACTATTGCAAAACAACTGAATGTTCCTTTTTGTATCGTAGATGCGACCATTCTTACAGAAGCTGGTTATGTTGGGGAAGATGTAGAAAGTATTCTTTCGAGATTATTGATGGTTGCGGATTATGATGTAGAAAAAGCGGAAAAAGGAATTGTTTTTATTGATGAGATTGATAAAATTGCTAGAAAATCAGATAACCCAAGCATCACAAGAGATGTTTCTGGTGAAGGTGTGCAGCAAGGTTTATTGAAATTGTTAGAAGGAAGTATTGTCAATGTGCCGCCTCAAGGTGGTCGTAAACATCCGGATCAAAAATATATTCAGGTTAATACTCAAAATATTCTGTTTATTGCTGGTGGTGCTTTTGATGGGATGAAGGAGATTATCGAGAGAAGATTGAATAAACAAGCCATTGGTTTTTCTGCAGAAAAAATCAATAAAGTAGAAGAGGAAGATTATATCCTAAGTCAGATCAATGCAATCGATTTGAAGAGTTTTGGATTGATACCCGAACTTTTGGGGAGATTTCCAATCATTACTTATCTCGATAAATTGACAAAAGAGACCCTTGTAAGAATTATGAAAGAACCGAAAAATTCTATCATAAATCAATATACAGAACTTTTCAAGATGGATAAAGTTTCGCTGGAATTTACTGATCAAGCGATTGAAGAAATTGTGGAAGATACTATGAACAAAGGTTTAGGCGCGAGGGGACTGAGAGGAACTACCGAAAAAATCTTGGAAGATTATATGTTTGATATTGATAATAATGAAAAAATAGTCATCAGCTCAATTAAATAGAATTTTTTTTTTAAAAAAACAGTTTTTTTGTTTTTATAAAAAATTAATACCTTTGCAGAACATACACAAAACAAAACAAATGCGATGATGATAAAAAAAATCTTTATTTTCAAATTACTATTATTCAATACTTTTTGTTTTACACAAGTTCTTACCTACGTTGGAAATTCGGCGTTGGTTACCATACAATCTCAGACTTTAGTATATAACGGTGGCGGGCTTCAAACTGCTGGCAATGCTGTTGTAAATAACTCAGGAAATGTGGTGCTAAATGCGTCATCTTCTGACG
>JAGOJI010000175.1 GCA_017995195.1 Cloacibacterium sp. | reverse complement strand
CGTTTCCGGAAAGAAAGACAAAAAAAATCCAACTTCATTTTTGTAAGTTGGATTGTTGGTTTCTAAGCCGTACCGCTGGTCATTGCTTTTGCCTGTTTTTTTCTGGCCTGTTTCTCTTCGTATTTTTTTACGACGTAACCTATTGCTAATGGCGCGACCCACATCAGGAGTCTTCTTAAAAGTGCTGGATTCATAATAATAATTTTTTATGACTTAGCACTTTCAAGAATTACGCCAAACATTTTTGCAGATCAGTCCTTTTCAGCCAGCGCCTGGCCCTCGAAAGCAATTCCGTCCCACCCAAATTGCATAAAGTTGCGGATGTTCTGGTGGTCGCTGCCTTCAGGATTTTCCAGCACGTCAGTTCTGTAGAAATCCCCGAACAGCGCCAGCGTTTCCTCTTCGTTGAGCCCCTTCAGCTTTGCAAAACTGAAAACCTTACACGAGCCGTTATTTTCCCCCGCTTCATTCACCGCAGTTCCGTTTCTGAATTTCGTCGGCACGAAATCGTAATGTTCATCAATATAGGCAATCACCTCTTTAAAGTTGATGGTGGTAGGGGAGGTTTTGAGTTGGGTTAAGATCATTTTTAAATTTTTTTCAAAATTACGGTTTATCCTTTAAAGAATCGGCTAATATTGTAACGTTAAGCATGACTAAGATTTTATTTTTGTTATCACTTTAAATTGTAGTAAATTTGGCATATGATCAAATAGAAAGGATAATGATGGAAAAGACATTAAACCAGACTCTACATATAGCAAAGACCGCTAAACGAGATGAGTTTTATACTCAACTATCAGATATTGAAAGTGAGCTTAAACATTATGAAAGACACTTTAAAGATAAGGTTGTATTTTCTAATTGCGATGACCCTAGAATCAGTAATTTTTTTATTTATTTTTCAAAAAATTTTGAAAAATTAGGTTTAAAGAAGTTGATAACTACATGCTATAAAAATCAAGAGACAGATTTATTTTTTCAAGAGCAAGCAGAAAAAGCAGTTTTTCTTGAATATCATGGAGATAAAAATGGAAATAAGATTCCAGATGCAGAAGAAATTGGTATGATTCCTCTTAAGGGTGATGGTGATTTTCGAAGTAAAGAAAGTATTGAATTGCTGAAGGAAGCTGATATTGTAGTTACCAATCCACCATTTTCTTTATTTAGGGAGTATGTCGACCAACTAATTAGGCATGAAAAGAAATTTTTAATAATTGGAAATATCAATGCCATTACTTACAAAGAAATTTTTAAGCTTATAAAAGAAAATAAGGCATGGTTGGGAATTAATATGGGAAGAGGTATTTCAGGTTTTATTGTTCCCGAGCATTACGAACTTTACGGAACTGAAACTCGAATTGACGAATTGGGAAATAGGATAATTTCTCCAAACAATTGTTTGTGGCTTACAAATTTAGACACGCTCAAACGGCACGAAGATATTGTTCTTACAAAAAAATATTATGGCAATGAAAGCGAGTATCCCTATTTTGACAATTATAATGCGATTAACGTAAATAAAACCCAAGATATTCCCATGGACTTTGACGGAGTGATGGGTGTTCCGATTACTTTTTTACATAAATACAACCCAGAACAATTTGAACTAATTAAATTCAGAAAAGGAAATGACGAAAAGGACTTATCTATTAATGGTAAATGTCCATATTTTAGGATTCTAATAAAAAATAAAAAGCTCTAAATATTTTAATATCAAATAATAGATGGCAAAGAAACAAACTGACCGACTACGAATTGAGAAAATAAGGGGGCAAGGACCCAAAGAAATATTTGGAACAAAAGCTCAAAAACATGATAAATCAGTAAATAGTTTTTCAAAAGATGTTTTTGAGACTTTACAGAAAGAATTCCCAAAGCTCAAGTTTCGTTTCAGAAAAACCATATCGAAAAAGGAAATCAATGAAAAACTAAATACTGTAGATGCCAGATTAGGGCTAACTATATTTCTTGAAAAATCAAGTATTAGTCCAGACGGAGGTCTTATAGAGGTTAAGGACAGGGAAGGAAAATGGCGTGTAGTCTTAGTTTGTGAAGCTAAACATCAAGGTAAAGATATCGAAAATATCAGTAAAGGAATTTTGGTAGGAAAAAATGCTGATCAATTATTAATGGTTGCAGGCAATGCAATAGAACGTTCTCATAAGAATATTAATGAAATGAGAAATTTTATGATTGATGAAAAACACTTTCCTTATGTTTTATTCCTGCAAGGCTCAAATTTCCTTACAGAAACTATTACTGTTATAAAACCTGATGGAACTGAAGTGATTTTAAAACATGATGATGGTGTTTTAAATAGACTTGACAGACTTACTGCTTCAAATTATAGTTTACCTATTAATCAAAATAATTGTGAAAACATAGTTATTTCTATTGATGAAAATTCTGTTATGTTGCAATCCGTATCAATCTATGCAAAAGCTAAAGAATGGACGGTAGAAGAAATGTTACCAATTATGATGGATGTCTCCACTACTTCATTAAGAATATTGGGGTTAACTGAATAATCCCCCCGCTCCCGCGCGATTCCATCGCGTGGC
>JAGOJI010000174.1 GCA_017995195.1 Cloacibacterium sp. | reverse complement strand
TACTAACGAAACGCCTGATTTCAGCCATTTAAAATCTGATGAGGTACAATTTCTCCAAACAGCAAGTAAACCTGATTTTTGGAATGATTTATATGGCAGTAAGTATGCTCGTACAAAAGAGAAATATTATGCCTTACTCCGAGGCAGAAATAATATGAAACACCTTATCAAACTCCAGATTATTGACAAAATATTTTCTTTCCAGAATGTTACAAATTCCACACAGAGAAGCTTACTAAATAATAGAAAAGTATCTCCCAAAGAAGTACAAGCTCAACTGATAAACTTGGAAAACGTAACAAATGAAGAAAACTATAAAGTATGTTTAGTGACTGGATTAGATATTTCTACGCAGAGAAAAGGCAGTAAGTTTCTAAGAGAAAAAACATTAAAAAAGATTCAAAATGACAATCCAACTTTGTACAAAGATTTAGAGAAAAAATATTTGACGGCAAAAGCAAAAAAATTATCGGAAGATGTGCAACATTATTTGATTTGTAAAAACATAAGAGATACAGACAGCAACCCAAGAAACAATAGAGCTAAGTTTGAGGAAAGAAATTATCCGCAAAATCAATTACAATTTAATTTTAATTTGTAAAGAACCGAACTGTAAATGTTAGTAAGTTCGAGAAAAAAATATTATGAAAGACAACCCGAACCCCATACCGCCATTGAGCAAGGAGCAGATAGCAAGAATGAAAGCAATCAAACTACGAGCAATGAACATAGTAATAAATGAAGCTAAAGCTAAGGCAGAGGCAAAGGCACAAGATAAAAAAATAAAAAGTTGATATAGACCTCCACAAAATAACAACTGTAACCAGCCTATTAACTCTAAATCCGATATACTTCTGAATATTACTAGAACGAATTGATATTTCTTTATTCTATGTCAAGTTACATAAAACGAGTTTGAATTTTGAAATCGAAATCTGAAAAAAGAAAGGGCGGGGTATTTTTGTTCTAAGTGAAATAACCAAATCTTACAAGCGCAAATCTATCTATATCTAAACTCTCACTACCTGACTAAAAACTCACACTTTTTTATATTTTGCATAGAATATAGACACGTAACCCTTGATGGAACAACTCTATTGTCTATTTTAAAGATGGATTTTACATAAATTTTATTGCGCTAAGAATATTGATAATTTATGGTTACAGATAATAAGGCGTTATGTAGCCTAGTGTTTAAACTTTTAATAAATAACCAACACCCAATAGAATTAAAATTATAAATCACAAACCAAATAAGACACAAAAAATAAAACTTTTTTCAAATGGTTGGAATTTGGTTGGAATTATCATCAAACAAAAAACCCTAAAACATTCTAAATAAATGAATTAGGGTTTTATTGTGAGGTGCCTAGCGGATTCGAACCGCTGTAGATGGTGTTGCAGACCACTGCCTAGCCACTCGGCCAAAGCACCGTTTTGTTTGGTTTGCAAATTTAGTATTTTTTTTTAGAATTCAAATTTTATCTGATTTTATTTTTCAAAAAAAGTGACTTGGAATTGTAAAAGCTTGATTTGATGACCCAATGTGTCATAGCCCTGATGGTAACAGCATCCTTTTTGCGAGGCTTCGAGAGCCTCAGCCTAACAAACCCAACGTCTTTCACAAAAAGATATAGTCGATAGCAGGTTCCCGGCTTCTGAAAATACATTTTCTGCATATTTTTAATTGATTATTAGAATCTTTATTTATGTTCTAAATAAGTATCTTTGCAAAAATTTTTTTGAAACAATGGATAATTTCCAACTTAATACAATAGAAGAAGCGCTTGAAGACCTTAGAAACGGTAAAATGATCATCGTTGTAGATGATGAAGACCGCGAAAACGAAGGGGATCTTTTAGCAGCTGCTGAACTGACAACGCCTGAGATTGTCAATTTTATGGTAACGCACGCAAGAGGTTTGATTTGTATGCCTCTAACCGAGAAAAGATGTGACGAATTGGAACTTCACTCGATGGTGGCTAATTCTACTGACCCGAAAGAAACGGCTTTTACGATTTCTGTTGACCTTCTTGGAAAAGGTGCAACTACAGGAATCTCTGCAAGTGACCGTGCAAAAACAATACAAGCCATTATGGACCCCGAAACCAAACCTGGTGATCTGATGAGACCAGGCCATATTTTCCCTCTCCGAGCAAGAGAAGGCGGCGTGCTGAAAAGAGCCGGACATACGGAAGCTGCAATTGATTTAACAAGATTAGCCGGGTTGAAAGAAGGTGGCGTAATCTGCGAAATCCTAAATGAAGACGGAAGTATGTCTAGATTGCCTGACCTTCTAAAATTCGGAGAAAAACACGACTTGAAAGTGGTTTCTATCGAAGATCTTATCAACTACAGAATGAGACAAGGCGATCTTGTAGAAAGAATCGAAGAGCGTGATATCAAAACGCATTTTGGGGATTTCAAATTTTATGTTTTTGAAGAAAAACCAACGGAACAAATCCATTATGCACTAACGAAGGGAACTTGGACTACAGATGAAGCCGTGCTGGTGAGAGTGCAATCTTCGGGAACTTATTTTGATGTATTCAGTCGTTTGTCTAATGGTGAACATCCGCTGATGCAAAAGGTAACTGACCTGATTAATGT
>JAGOJI010000173.1 GCA_017995195.1 Cloacibacterium sp. | reverse complement strand
TATTTACCTTTTTCAGTTTCTTTAATCCGCTCCTCAGCTAATAATTTGTGTAAGGACTGGATTACCAACTCGCGTTGGCGTGGATTTTTATAGTCAATTCCGTCTGCAATCTGTTTATAATTATAGATTTTAGAGGATTTTTGGTTCATAAATTTCAATATCAAACGACCGATTTCCTGGAGTTTGTGATTGTTTTTATGAGATATAAATTTGTTTTTTTTTGCCATGTAAATGGGTTATTAATTATGGGGTAATGATTAGCAGCACGAGATTTTTGCTACTCTGTTTTCATGTCTACCACCTTCAAAATCGGTGCCGAGGAATTTATCAACAATTTCAACTGCCAATTCGCTGGCGATAAATCTTGCCGGCAGTGCAACCATATTTGCATTATTGTGTTTTCTGGAAAGTTCGGCTAACTCGGGCATCCAACACAATGCGCAGCGTATTTGCTGGTGTTTGTTTGCGGTGATGGCAACGCCTTGACCGCTTCCGCAGATCAAAATTCCAAAATCACATTCCCCTTTTTCCACCGCATCGGCGCTGGGATGAACAAAATCGGGGTAATCCACAGAATCTTTGGAAAAAGTACCGAAATCTTTCACTTCATATTGAGCTTCCAGATGTTTTTTTATAATTTCTTTGTATTCGAAACCGGCGTGATCACAGGCAATGGCAATTTTTTTCATTTTTAAAGGGTATAAGAAGATAGATTTCTACAAATTTAAGATTATAAATAGAAACGTAGGATTTTAAATGCTCTAAATCTCATGTTTTTAACGATTTTTATCTTCCTGAGACTTTTTAGATTTTAAGGATTTCTTGATTTATGAAACTATTCAACAAAAGTTGTGAGGATAACCCAGAATTGGTGTGGATAACTATCCATAAAATTTGTTTTTATTATCCAATTTTAATTCCTAATGGAAAATGTTTTCGAAATTCGGGAGATAATGTTCAGTAAAGTTTCAGTAATCAAACCGTACAGTTTTCCATAAGGATGTTGTCAGTATTTATAAATTAATATAATTATTAACAAATGTTGGTAAATGTTAATTATCGTTAAAAATCAAAGGTTTACAATGTTAATGATTTATGAATTTAACTTCAACTAAATGTGTTGAAATAAGTGCATCATTTTTCTCCACAAATCTGTCTTCTACAACAACAGTACTCATTCTTTTCTTTTATAAAAAAAAATTAATGTAGATAAAATGAGTCTTAGGGAATTGTGGAATTTTACCGGGAAATAAATTTTTATTCAGGTGAATAAATGTTAAATTTGTGAAACTAAAAAAGAAAAGATTTTATGAAAACAGTTAATGATTTCAATTTTAAAGATAAAAAAGCGTTGGTAAGAGTAGATTTTAATGTGCCTCAAAGTGCAGATCTGAAAGTTACCGATAACACAAGAATTCAGGCGGTGAAACCTACAGTTGATAAAATACTGAATGATGGCGGCTCCGTGATTCTGATGACTCATCTTGGCAGGCCAAAAGGTAAAGTTACCGAAGAATTCTCTTTAAAAAATATCGTTACAGAAATCGAAAGTGTTTTAGGCAGAGAAGTTAAGTTCTGTGCAGACTGTATCGGTAAAGAAGCCACCGACATGACCGCAAATCTTCAGCCAGGAGAAATTCTACTGTTGGAAAATCTAAGATTTTATAATGAGGAAGAAAGTGGTGACAGGGATTTCGCGGAGAAGCTTTCCAAATATGGTGATGCCTATGTTAATGACGCTTTTGGGACAGCGCACCGGGCCCATGCTTCTACCGCAATAATAGCTGAGTTTTTCCCTGAAACTAAATTTTTCGGTTTACTGATGGCGAAAGAACTTGAAGCGGTTGAAAAAGTGTTGGGAAGCGGGGAGAAGCCCGTGACTGCGATCCTAGGCGGTTCAAAAGTTTCAACCAAAATAACCATTATTGAAAATATTCTGCCTGCAATAGATAATCTGATTATTGGCGGTGGAATGGCTTTTACATTCATCCGTGCGTTGGGCGGGCACATCGGAAATTCATTGCTGGAAGAAGATAAACTCACCCTGGCGCTTGAAATCCTGGAGAAAGCGAAAGCGCAGAATGTAAAAGTATTTTTACCAACTGATGCGGTGATTGCTGATGAGTTCAGTAACGATGCAGATCGGAAAGAGGTTGATATTTATGATATTCCGGATGGTTGGATGGGAATGGATGCTGGTACCAAGTCACGCGATCTTTTTCATGATGTAATTATGAATTCGAGAACAATTTTGTGGAATGGTCCTATAGGAGTTTTCGAAATGCCAAATTTTGCAGCTGGAACTATAGCTTTAGGTGAAAGCATTGCAGAGGCTACAAAGTTGGGAGCTTTCTCACTTGTTGGCGGTGGCGACAGTGTGGCTTTCGTAAAACAGTTTGGTTATGACGATAAAGTGAGTTATGTTTCAACCGGAGGAGGAGCAATGCTTGAAAGTTTAGAGGGAAAAGAATTGCCTGGAGTTAAAGCGATTAATATTTAGTCGTTCCTTAACAAAACCCACTATTTAATTTATTTTTAAAAACAGGATTAGAAAACAGCATAATTTGTATCTTATAAAATAAGAAAATAATTTTCTGTTTCAGTAGTTCCATCATTTT
>JAGOJI010000172.1 GCA_017995195.1 Cloacibacterium sp. | reverse complement strand
CCGCCATCCTGAGCCGGCAGATTTTTTCAGAACAATGGAAGATGCCAGTGGCGAAGATCTGGACTGGTTCTGGAGAGGTTGGTTTTATGGAACAGATCCTGTCGATATCGCTATAGATAAAGTAACGGTTGCAACACCGGATTTTGATGCGATTCCAAAGTCCGAAACTGTAAAATATAATGTTGATAAACCAGTTTTGAATGATTTTGATGATATTTCCAAAGTCAGAAACAGAGAAGACAAAAACATTAAATTCTACGTTGATTCCGATAAAGATGTTCAGGATTTCTATTACAGATATGACCGTGGTCAGGAAAAGGTGGATGTCTCTAAAACTTATACAACAATTAATGAAAATTTTGATAAAGTTGAGAAAAAAGATATCCGCAAAGAAAATAATGTAACAGCTTATCAAATCGATTTTTCTAATAAAGGCGGATTGGTAATGCCAATTATTCTAGAGTTTACCTTCGAAGACGGAACAAAGCTGAAAGACAAAGTTGGCGTTCAGATTTGGAGAATGAATGAGCAGAAAGTTTCCAAAACCTATTATTTCGAAAAGAAATTAAAATCTGTGCAGCTAGATCCAATGAGGGAAACGGCGGATATCGATACGTCTAATAACTGGTGGGCAGCATCTCCTACAGATCCTGCAGCGAGTAAGTTTCAGGTTTTCAAACAGAAACAAAAAGAAACAGCTAGGGGCGCATCAAATGGTAAAGTCAATCCAATGCAGGCATCGAGTCGCTAATAACTTTAAAACTCTGAATTTTTTCAGAGTTTTTTTTGTTACTTTATTGAAAAAAATAGTTTTCAGAAATGAAATAATAATAAAATAGCTTTTAATTTTAAACTTAATGTTACTACATTTAGATAATTACCAGATTGGAAATTTGGAAGATAGAAAAAGAATAGCGCTCATCAATTCATTAAGCGGGTTTAAAAGTCTTAATCTGATTGGAACGATAAATAATCAGGGGCAAACCAATCTGGCCATCTTTAATTCCGTTGTGCATATCGGAGCGAACCCTCCTTAGCTTAGTAGACACCTCATCCCTTGCTGTAAAATAATATTCAAAATGTCATTTACGTTATATTACCACTTTTTGCAAGATGTACAATCGTTAGACTGCCTATTGGTCGGGCTTTCCTTGATTTTTAGTGAAACATTTTTGTGATTTTTTTGATTGGATCAATAAATAATTCAGATAAAACACGACCTACTTTGGATCAGTAACAAAAGTTGGGGAGAAGTTTAATAATTCTTAGTTTTGTCTTGTGTTTACAAGTCCAGAATTATTAAAGTTATTACTGCCCGAATATTTAGTGGCGTATTTCGATATTGTAAAATTTGAGGAAAAAGAAGGACAGCTTCATATTTATTTTGAAGAAAAGAATACCATTCCGAAAGAGTTTTCCTCACTTCATCTACAATCTAAAGGCTTTCATGAAGAAATTACGGTGGATGATTTTCCGCTTCGAGGAAAACCCGTAAAACTTCATATCCAACGTAGAAGATGGACAGACACAAAATCTGGAAAAATATTACAACGAGATTGGAATCTCATCGCAAAAGGCACTCGCATGACACAAGATTTTGCAGAGTTCTTAAAAAAAATCAGCCGATACTAAAGCCCTTCCTTTAGAAACCATCGGCGAAATGTACGGGGTAAATGGCAAAAAATTCCGAAGGCAATACAAAAAATCGTTAAGTGATTTTAAAAACTGGAAACAGAAACCCCATGCAGAAGATTACATTCTATTTTCCGAAAATTGTTCTGAAAATTTATCATTAGATGAAGTCGCCTTATCCGAAGGAGAACTTTACACCGTACTTACCTCCAAAACAGCAAGAGGTAGAAAAGGGAGTATTGTTGCCATTATTAAAGGAACAAAAAGCGAAAATGTAATTGAAAAACTTATGAAAATAGGTAGAAAATTAAGGCATAAAGTAAAAGAAGTGACTCTGGATATGGCAGGCTCTATGAAACTGATTTCTAAAATAAGTTTCCCAAATGCAGTGCAGGTTATTGACCGTTTCCATGTTCAGAAACTCGCTATTGAAGCCGTTCAAGAACTCAGAATAAAACACCGATGGGAAGCGATTGATTTAGAAAATGAAATCCTAAAACAAGCCAAAGACAAGAAAACAAAACCCGAAATCGAAGTTTTTGAAAACAAGGATACCCGAAAGCAACTCTTGGCAAGAAGCCGTTATTTTTTGTATAAAAGCTGTGAAAAATGGACACAAAACCAAAGACTCAGAGCAGGAATTTTATTCCGAGAATACCCCGATTTAGAAGTCGCCTACAATTTAGCGGACGGTTTAAGAAAAATCTACAAGCAAAATATTACAAAATCTGTTGCCATGCTCAAACTGGCTCATTGGTTTAAAGATGTTGAAGAATCAGGTTTTAAATCTTTTACAACACTTAAAAACACCATCACCAACCATTATAACGATATTCTCAATTATTTTGAAATAAGAAGTACCAACGCTTCCGCAGAATCTTTCAATGCTAAAATCAAAAACTTCAGACTTCAACTCAGAGGGGTCAAAGACAAAGCTTTTTTCCTTTTCAGATTATCCCAAATTTTTGCGTAGTCCCCAACTTTTGATACTGATCCC
>JAGOJI010000171.1 GCA_017995195.1 Cloacibacterium sp. | reverse complement strand
GCAATTATCAAATCTGGTAGCTTTTATCCGATTGAATATTTTTGTTAAAATTAATCTTCAATTTTGGCTCGACAAACCATTTGAGCAACCGCCTGAAACCCCCAAAAACTATTATCAAGGGGTTCTTATTTGAAATTAAATGTAAAGCTAAATGTAAAATAGGTATTTAGGCTGTTTCTATTTTTAATAATTTTTATTTAGGACAGTATTGACCGTCTCCCAAATATTTTATAGATTTTCCTGCCACCGTTTCATAAGAAGAAGAAAGTGGTTTATACACACTCCAATAAAATCCTCCCAAAACATCTCCTTGCTGTGAAATTTGAGGTGTCGAGAATGTCCCCCGAGAACGCCTAAAAGTAAAAAAAGCACCATCACTACTTTCTTCATTATTTTGAAAAATGATGTCGTTATGACGTAAACCGCCCTTATTGTCTGCCACTACATGCAGTTGACTCTCTGGATTACTGGTTCCTATGCCCACTTTTCCATCAGGGTCAATAAACATATTTACTTTAAAGTTTACATCTCCTTGTGTTATAAATTCTAATCCCGATCTTTTTGTTGTTCCGTCTCCAAGATATACAGGGCGTATGGAGGCTGTTGCTACATCGGTAGCATTAAGTCTAAAATTACTCTGAAAACCTCCGTTAAATGTTTTATAGGCAACATTTCCCGGGTTTGCTTTTGTTCCACCATAATATTCACTTAAATAAGCACTCCAAGTGCCATTTGAATTGGTACCATAGGTGGTAATTTTAAAGTCATCATCGTTGGAAGTAGAGGCTGCATTATTATCCTTTATGATATGGAACATGCTATTGGGGCTCTCGTTATTTACCCCTATATATCCATTGGGTAGAATAGTTATTTTAGGGTTGTTATCTGCTGCCGCATTGGTTTTCAAGTGTATTGGCTGATCATCCGTTGTTCCTATAAAATTGGTTCCTGCAGTAGTTCCTGCATTTCCTGTAAGCGACCAAGCATTGGCATTGAATGCAGAAGCATCTCTGGTTTTTAGTACGCCATCGGCATCGGCAACGACTATTTTGTCGGTAACTGTAGTAGATGTGTTAGCATTAATGGTTCTTATTTGCACCTGATCACCAAAAGAGTTCTTTCCCGCATTAGTATAGATTCCCCAGTTATTGGTGGCCTTGTCTATATTATGCAAATATAGTCCATAGTGGTTCTGAATGTTGGTAGGTGTATTCTCCGAACTAAGCCCCAAATACCGATACCCAAAAAGATTGGTAATAAAGGGATTAAAGGTTTTATTAATGGTATGAACAGCGTTATACGCAATAGCATTCTCTATACCTCCTGTTGCATTTCCCAAATAATTAACTCCTGCTGATACACCACTGAGCGTAGAGGTTGTTATCAATCGTGGGCCTACGGTAGAGAAGTTGATTACCGATGAAGCGTTATTGATGCCTCCCGGACTGTTCAGGTATACTTCCGATCTTGTTGCGGTGGCATATTCCGTTACGTTTCCATCGTTGATGCTTATGGAGTTATTGGCTCCTGCCATATAAATTGCCGTTTTAGGATCGGATTTATTGATGCTGTTTGATGATGCCATCAAAAACCGTACATCGGCAAGATTAGAAGGGGCCGTTACCAAGTTATTTTTATTTGCATAAATATGCATATTACTTGCCGTAGCTTCATCATTAAAATAGAAACTATTTTCCGAAAGTGTTTTGGAATGGTAGGTTTGTGTACCTCTTAGAAAAGCTAAAGCAGCGAGATCTTTACTCCCTTTTTCATTAAAATTACCAACTCCTGTATCGGTTACGTTGGTGGTTACAAAAGCATTAAGATCGTTATCAAATTCATTTCTTGTCGTATTGGTTTTGTTAACAAACTTACCTGTAGCATTGTCGTAATATACCGTGTTTAGGAATGGTGAGGTACCACTTCTTTTTAGGTTGATCCTGTTGGTAGCCGCATCGTACACCCATTCATTGTTTTTATTGGTGATTACCTTTACCCAAATACTGTTGGCGGGCGTAGCCGCATCGTGTTGGTAATAATAATATCCCGGTTCTGTGATATTAACTGCGATACCACTTGCAGGACTTGCCGCAAGTGTAGCATACACCATCATGGAGTTTTGACTGGCGGTTACAGGCATATTTTTTATTTGCTCACCTGTCAATCTTGGAATCAAAATCCCTTCGGGTTGCGTGGAGCCATCGGTTTTGGCGGCGATGTCTAAAGTTGCTTTAGGGTCTGTGGTGTTGATGCCGACCTGAGTTTGGGCACTACAAAGAATTGAAAAAAAAGAGATTGCAGCTAAGAGTGTATTCTTTTGGATCATAATGTTGTTATTAGGGGTCGTATTCAAAAAAACCGCAAAGAATTCTCTGCGGTTATATCAATAAACATATTCTATAGTAGAAAAAATGTTCATTACTTTTTAAGCAAGGCTTTCAGCTCTGCAAGTTCTGCTTTGAGGGCATCAATTTCTTTTTGCTGCTTGATGGTGTGGAGGTAGAGCTCCTCTATTTTCTCTAAAGACTGTATGCTGAGCTGTGTGGCGTCTATCATATACCCGTTTCCTCCTTTAGACAGGTCATCAATTTTGGTAACGCCCGGAAGGTGGTTGTTTTCTTTGATGAACTTTT
>JAGOJI010000170.1 GCA_017995195.1 Cloacibacterium sp. | reverse complement strand
CAACTTTTACCGGTACTGAAGATGCTTTGGATACTTTACTTCAAGCCATTGAAAAAGCAGGTTACAAACCTGGAGATGATGTGATGATTGCATTAGATTGTGCCGCTTCAGAATTTTACAAAGATGGAAATTACGATTACAGAAAATTCCAGACTCCTGATTCAGCAGTATTCAGCAGCAGCGAGCAAGTTTCTTATTTGGCAGAATTAGCTGCGAAATATCCTATTATTTCCATTGAAGACGGTATGCACGAAGACGACTGGGCAGGCTGGAAAATGCTTACCGATAAAATTGGCGACCGAGTTCAATTGGTAGGTGATGATTTATTCGTAACCAATGTTGAAAGACTTTCAAGAGGGGTAAATGAAGGAATTGCTAATTCAATTCTTGTGAAAGTAAATCAGATCGGTTCACTTTCTGAAACTATGGCGGCTGTACAGATGGCTCAGCACAACAGATATACCTCAGTAATGTCTCACCGTTCCGGCGAAACTGAAGATTCTACCATTGCTGATTTAGCGGTTGCAATGAACTGCGGACAGATCAAAACAGGTTCCGCATCACGTTCCGACAGAATGGCGAAATACAACCAGTTGTTGAGAATTGAAGAAGCATTAGGTGAAACAGCAGTGTTCCCGGGATTAGATGCATTCAAAATAAAACGATAATAGAAAAAATTGATTGAAAACGGCGAATTTCATTTGCCATTTTCTATCAGTATTCATAAATTAGTAAAAAATTTAGTAATGCCAGATAATAAAGTAGTATTGAACTACGATGGAAAATCTTTTGAATATCCTATCGTAGAAAGCACAATCGGAGACCGAGGTATCGATATTTCAAAGCTTAGAGACCAAACCGGTTTAATTACATTAGATTTAGGATACAAAAATACAGGCGCAACCTTAAGCGACATCACTTACCTTGATGGTGACAACGGGGAGTTGTATTACAGAGGATATCCGATTGAGCAGATTGCCGAAAAATCTAATTTTACAGAAGTAATGTATTTATTGCTTCATGGTGAACTTCCAAATAAGGATCAGTTCGCTAAATTCGAAGGTGGAATCAAAAATTACAACTTCGTAGCCGATGAAATGAAGAAAATTCTTGACGTATTCCCAAGATCTGCGCATCCTATGGGTGTTTTGTCTTCCCTTACGTCAGCACTTACTGCATTTAATCCTAAAGCGGTTAACGTAAACTCAAAAGAAGAGATGGATCACGCTGCGGAAATGCTTCTTGCTAAATTCTCTCACCTTTGTGCTTGGACTTACAGAAAAAAATTAGGTTTACCAATCAACCACGGAGATAATAGCTTAAATTATGTAGAAAACTTCTACAAAATGTGTTTCCGTCGTCCGAATATCGAATTCGAACTGGATCCGATTGTGGTTGGAGCTTTGGATAAATTATTGATCCTTCATGCTGACCACGAGCAAAACTGTTCTACTTCTACTGTAAGAATGGTAGGATCGGCTCACACCGGATTATTCGCATCGGTTTCGGCGGGTATTTCTGCACTTTGGGGACCATTGCACGGCGGTGCAAACCAGGCGGTGATCGAAATGCTCGAAATGATCGAGCAGGATGGTGGCGACGTTGCCAAATATGTAGAAAAGGCGAAAAACAAAGACGATAATTTCCGTTTGATGGGCTTCGGACACAGGGTTTACAAAAACTTTGATCCAAGAGCAACCATTATCAAAAAAGCTGCTGATGATATCCTGAATTCCTTAGGTATTGAAGATAAAGCTTTAGATATCGCGATGCAGTTGGAAAGAGTAGCTCTTGAAGACGAATATTTCGTAAGCAGAAAATTGTATCCAAACGTAGATTTCTATTCAGGAATCATCTACAGAGCGTTAGGCATTCCAACCGAAATGTTTACCGTAATGTTCGCATTAGGAAGACTTCCGGGATGGATCTCTCAATGGAAAGAAATGCGTCTGCACAACGACCCGATCGGAAGACCAAGACAGGTTTACCAAGGTGCGCAAAAGCGCGATTATGTGGATTTAAACGCAAGATAATTCTTGCAAAACTTTATTTCTTCCCTTTCAATTTTTATTGGAAGGGATTTTTTTTGGCGCACATCTCAGTTTTCCGTTTGCAACTCTAAGAAATGATCACGCAACCTTTGGAAATGGCTCCGCAGCCAATAGAAATGTTTGCGCAAGCGCCAGAAATGGTTCCGCAAGTGTTAGAGATGGATGCGCAATAATTTTTATTGATTTTTTCAACCAAATTCATAAAAAAATGATGATAAAATTATGAAAATGTTAATTATGAGCAATTAAGTGTTAAGTACAGTAAAATATAAAACTAATTAAAAGCTTCCGAGAATTATGAAACCAAAAATTTGAAAATTTCAGTATCTTAACACCTTTAATTTTCAGACTTTTTAAAACTTTAAAATGAAACTCAAAAACTATATCGCCGGACAGTGGATTGAAGGTTCTGGCAACGAAATTCCACTTTATAATGCGGTTAATGGTGAATTAGTCGCGGTTTCCGACACAGAAGGAATTGATTTCGAAAGTGCCTTGCATTACGGACGAACCGTCGGGTACAAAAATCTTTCCTCCATGACTTTCTATGATCGTGGTGAAATGTTGAAAAAAGTAGCTTTGTATTTATTAGAAAGAA
>JAGOJI010000085.1 GCA_017995195.1 Cloacibacterium sp. | reverse complement strand
GGATCTACCAGAATATCTTTTATTCCCAATGTTCTTAATTTTTGAATTTTTTCCGAGAAATATTGGTTTAAAGTTAAGATAATATCACCTTCAATCTGTTTTTCGTGCATTGATTCATACGTTGGGTTGATGTGCATTAAGACATAAGGAAGTCCTGTTTCAGCAACCGTTTCAAACATTTTTTCGTCGAAATTTCCACCCGAAATATCATTAATCACATCAATTCCTTCCTCAAAACCAAACTTTACCACTTCCGAATAAAAAGTATCGAGTGAAACCAAACTTTCGGGAAATTCTTTTTTAATTTTTGAAATCATATTTCCAATTCTCAAAATCTCCTCTTGTGCCGAGAGAAATTCTGCATTGGGTCGTGTAGATTGTGCACCAATATCAATAAAAGTTGCCCCCTCTGTCAACATTTTTTCAACTTGCTTCAGTGCCTCTTTCTCATCATTAAATTTCCCGCCATCGGAGAAAGAATCCGGCGTAAGATTCAGAATTCCCATGATTTTCGGGGTCGATAAATCTACAAGTTTTCCACGGATTGATAATAGATTGATGGTTGATAATTGATTCTGCATTTCGCAAATTTAGTGATATTAGACAGAAATGTTTGCAAATTATTTTCTGATATCAAACCTCTCTCTTCACTCTTCATCTTCACTCTTTCCACAAAAATCCGTATCTTTGAGACCCTATTATTAAAACAAAAAATGCAGAAAACTTCCGAACAATTTTCAGAAATTATTAAAATTTGCCGAGCATTATTTAGTAAAAAACTTAATGACTATGGAGCTTCATTTCGTGTTTTACGAACAACATCTTTAACCGACCAAATTTTCATTAAAGTAAAAAGTCTTCGCAACTTTCAAACCACCGGAATTTCCAAAGTAGGCGAATCTGAAGAAGAAAATTTCATCGCCATTGTGAATTATTCCATCATTGGATTAATACAGTTGGAGAAAGGGTTTTTGGATAGTGCAGACGAAAACAAAGACGAAATTTTGAAATTATACGACTCCTATGCTCAAGAATCCAAAGCACTAATGGAGCGAAAAAACCACGATTACGGGGAAGCATGGCGAGAAATGCGGATTTCTTCCATTACCGATTTAATTTTTCAAAAAGTTCTGCGTACCAAACAAATTGAGGACAATCTTGGGAAAACAGAAGTCTCGGAAGGAATAGATGCCAACTATTATGACATGCTGATTTATGCAGTTTTCTGCCTTATAAAAAAGAAAGAAGAAAAGATTACCTAAACAACCTTGAAGGTTTAAATAAATAATCAAAAAAAATGAAAAGTGAAGAGCAGATTGCAGTATAATATTGTAAACACCTATCTTCCGAACTAATATTATGAAAAGAATTTTGAGATACCTAATCGCCATTATTTTTATTGTTTCCGGCTTTGTAAAAGCGGTAGATCCGGTTGGTTTTTCCTTTAAGTTAGAGGAATATTTTTCTCCATCGGTTTTTAATATTCCCTTTTTAGAGCAATTTGCTTTGCCTATTGCTGTTTTTGTTGTGGCTTTAGAGCTTATTTTAGGCGTTATGTTGCTTTTAAAAATTAAATTGAGAAGTACTTTAATTTCCTTGATTTCACTCTGCGTTTTCTTCGGATTTCTTACATTTTACTCCGCCTATTTCCATGTAGTTACCGATTGTGGTTGCTTTGGAGATGCTATAAAGTTCACACCTTGGCAAAGTTTTTGGAAAGATATTGCACTTTTAGCCGGGCTCATTTTGCTTTGGGTTCTAAACAAAAAATCAGGAAGTTTATCCAACGAAAAAAGTTGCCTAAAATTACCCATTTTAGGAGTTTTCATTTTGGTTACTATTTTCATTATTTATCGTGGAATAAAACACGAACCGTTGATTGATTTCAGGGATTACAAAATAGGAACCGATTTGAATGCAGAGCGACAAAAAATCCGAAAAAACCCTTCGGAATACAAAACCATTTATACCCTAAAAAATACCCAAAACGGACAAACCGTAGAAGTAAATCAAGATGATTATATCAACAAAAAAGAATATTGGGAAGAAGGAACACCTTGGAAAATAGAGTCCGACAAAAATAAATCCATGCTCGTAAAACAAGGCTACATTTCTGCCATCGATAAGTTGAAATTGGAAGATGAAACAGGCAATGACCTAACCGACCAAATTCTACAAATGTCCGAAGTCTACTTACTTTTCACATATCAACCGAAAGAAGCAGGTGCAGGAAATTTAGCAAAATATGAAACCGAATTACAAACGAAATTCGGCAAAAACGTGTACGGAGTTTCTACCGACAAAAATACATTTACCAAAATTCCCAACCTTACGATGGACGGAACCGCCATTAAAACCATTGCCAGAAGCAATCCTTTTGTTTTAGTCCTACATAAAGGAAAAATTGTGGAAAAGAAAAATGCAGAGGATTTTATAAAATAACATCTTCTCATAGGTTAAATAGATTTTTTTTTAAGATTGATGAAGAAATATACGCAAATATTGAAGCATTACCCTTAATTTTGCCCAATACAAATATCTACGGTCAAAACCCTCAATGTACGCTGATTAATTTAGAAAAATACGATGCAAAGAGTGTTTAAAAAATATTAATTAAAACTTATTTTTTGTTTAATTCAAAGATTAGAAACTGATAAAAATTACAGAAACAACTGAAAAAGTAATAAAAAAAACAATAAAAATCCACATATGAAAATAATAGTTCCCATGGCAGGAAGAGGCTCCAGACTTAGACCTCATACTTTAACGGTTCCAAAACCACTCATTCCAATTGCAGGAAAACCAATTGTACAACGCTTGGTAGAAGACATTTCCAAAGTTGCCGGTGAAAGTATAGACGAAATAGCCTTTATCATCGGAGATTTTGGCACAGAAGTAGAAGAATCTTTGATTAAAATTGCTGAAAATTTAGGAGCAAAAGGAAGTATTTATACACAAGACGAACCTCTGGGAACAGCTCATGCCATTAAATGTGCCGAAAATTCTATGCAAGGAAATGTAGTCGTAGCTTTTGCAGATACACTTTTTCGTGCAGATTTTCGCTTAGATGCTTCTGCAGATGGTGTAATTTGGGTAAAGAAGGTAGAAGATCCTTCGGCTTTTGGTGTGGTAAAATTAGATGATTATGGATTTATTACGGATTTTGTAGAAAAGCCAAAAGAATTTGTCTCAGATTTGGCTATTATCGGGATTTATTATTTCAACTCAGCTGAAAAATTGATGGACGAAATCAATTATATCATGAAGAATGATATAAAACAGGGTGGTGAATATCAATTGACTACAGCACTGGAAAATCTTCGGCAAAAAGGAGCAAAATTCTCTCTTGGCAAAGTAGATGACTGGATGGATTGTGGAAACAAAAATGCAACAGTAGAGACCAATGGCAAGATTTTGGAATACGAAAAAGAAGCCATGTCTCATTTTCCGGAATCAGCACAAATTGAAAATTGCCTGATTATTCCTCCGTGTTTTGTAGGAGATCATGTGGTCATTAAAAACTCCAAAATAGGTCCTAATGTTTCTTTGGGAAACAATACCAAGGTTTATAATTCTAATATTGATAACTCTCTTATTCAGGAAAATACATTAATTGACCACGGAAACCTCAGCAATTCTATGATTGGTAATTCTGCTCGGTATTTCGGTGTTGCTCGTGAGATTTCACTTGGGGATTATTCCGTTTTAGATTTTTTGTCTAAATAATAATATTTCGGAAGAAGTAAAGTTTAAGAAGTTAGAAGGTCGCGAAGTTAGAGGTAATATCAAATTCTGTGTTGTTTTTTTATTAAAAAAACTTAATTGATATTAAATATAATTCAAAAACCACTCGTTCTAACTTTATGAAAAACAATAAATATCAACTGATGAAAAAAATCATTTCAGCTCTTTTGGTAGGAATATTTTTGGTCTCTTGTGGAACTCAGAAAAATGTATCTAAACCCACAGATCCTATAGATGTAAAATCACCTATACTCGAAAACAAATATTTCTTTGATGCTATTTCACAAAAATCTGCATTCGAAAATTTAAAAATAACCTCCAAGATTAATGCAGAAATAGGAAAAATAGTACCTACAATTGATGCGACTATTTACATAGAAAACAGACAAAAAATCTGGATGAATATGTCGACTTTTTTCATTAATGTAGCCAGAGGATTAGCAACTCCGGAAGGATTGAAGTTGTATGAAAAAATGAATAAAACTTACATAGATTCAGACTTCGAATACCTCAACAAGCTACTGAATGTCAACTTTATAGACTATCATGCTTTACAAAATTTATTGGTAGGTAAAATGTTTATTCCTATTCAGGAAAAAGATTTTTCCCTTACCCAAAATACAACAGGGTACATCTTGTCCTCCGGTAAAAACCAACAAGTTGTAGTAGACGGTAAAACTACCGAGTACAAAGTAGAAGCCCACTATTCCCCTGAATTGGATTTAACCAAAGTTACACTTCAAGACACAAAAACTCCCGATAATTTCGAAATTTTTTATTATAATTGGGAACTCGTAAGCAATCACCGATTACCAAAAAATGTTAAAATAATTATAAAAGGGAAGAAAACCGATCAAATTTTGATTGAAAATACGAAATTTGACTTTTCTAAGATGGATACACCTTATTCTGTCCCCAATAATTATAAAAAGAGAGAAATTTAGATGATGATAAGAAAAATAAGTTTAGTTTGTGGATTACTTTTGTTTGGAATGTTTTTCGGACAAAAGAAAGAGCAACTTCAAAAACAAAATGAAGAACTCAAAAAACAAATTGCCAGTATCAACGATAATTTGGCAAAAGCTAAAAATGAATCTAAACTCTCCATTGCCTACCTCAACAATGTTAATAAAAAAATTGCCCTAAGAGAAAAGGTTTACAACAATACCCAAAAAGAAAAACGCTTTATAGAAGACGATATCTATACCCGTCAGTTACAAATCAACAAATTCAACCGCGAACTCCAAGTTTTACGAAAAAATTATGCTGCAATTCTCGTGAATGCCTACAAAAACAAAGGTGTTCAAAACAAAGTTACCTTTATTCTTTCTTCCAGAAGTTTAGGAGAGGCCCTTAGAAGAGTACAATACCTAAAACAATATGGCGATTATCAGGACAAAAAAGCAGCTGAAATCACAGATAAATCTAACCAAATCAAAATAAGTATTGGACTAAAAGAAAAATCTAAACGAGAAAAAGAAAATCTACTGGTAAGACAGCAGCGTGATTTAGCTGTAATAGAAGTTGAAAGGCAAGAAAAACAAGCCCTACTGGAAGAATTCAAGAAAAACGAATCCAAATTAGTAGCCGAACTTAGAGTAAAACAAGCCGAATCCAAAAAATTAGAAGGCGAAATAAGAAGAATTATTGCCGAAGAAATACGCTTGGCAAAAGCCAAAGCAGAAGCTGAAAAGAAAGAAAGAGAAGAAAAAATACGATTAGCAAAAATAGCCGCAGAGAAAGAAAAGGCAAGAATTGAAGAAGCCAATAGAAAAGCGAAAGAAGCCGCTGAACTTGCTAAAAAAAGAGCAGAAGCCGAAGAAAAAAAATTAGCCGAAATTTCCAGAAAAAAAGCAGAGGAAGAAAGAAAAGCTATTGAAGCCAATAACGAAAGCAGAAGACTTGCTGCCGAAAAAGATGCCAAAGAAGCAGCTGCCAAAGCAAAAGCAGCTGCCGATAAAGCAAATGCCGCAAGAGCAGCTGCCAACGAAGTCGCCAAAAATACTGAAGAACAGAAAAAAGCAGTAGAAACCAAAACCATGACAGCATTTGGTGTAGGGGCAGTTGCAGGAAGCAATTTTGCCGAAAACAGAGGCAGAATGTCCTTCCCAGTAGTCAGCGGACAGGTTACACACCGATTTGGCAGACAACCACACCCTGTTTTTAAAGGTGTTGTAGAGGAAAACAATGGCATCAAGATTTCCGTTTCGCCGGGTACTAAAACCCGCTGTGTATTCCCGGGAACAGTAGTAAACGTATTAATAAGTTCGGGTGCCAAAACCGTTATGGTAAAGCATGGAGACTATTTCACCGTATATGGTAACCTAAGCAATACTTATGTTTCCAAAAACCAAAAAGTGGCAGCAGGAACACTATTGGGAGAAATAGGCACAGATTTCGATGGAACCTACTCATTAGACTTTCAAGTTTGGAACGGTGCAAACCCTGTTGACCCTTTGGGGTGGGTTGGAAACTAAATTCAAAATATTTCAGAACAAAATAGTACATTTGTTTTAACAAATTAAAATTATCCTTATGGAAACAACTTTTTTAACTACCATACTTTTCTTTGGCGGTTTAGGTTTTAAAGAAATTTTAGTCCTTGCCATTATTGTTTTGCTTCTTTTTGGAGGCAAAAAAATCCCTGAATTAATGAAGGGATTAGGAACAGGAATTAAAGAATTCAAAAACTCGGTAAAAGAAGATGAAAAAAAACCGTCTGAAGACGAAAAACCTAATTCTTAATTTTTTACTAATCTTATGAGTTTACCTTTTTCTGATTTTGCTTGGAAAATTTTTAACCAATCTATCAACGATTATCATATAAAGGACGATGTAGATGCCATCGACCAAAATTCTTACGAGAATGGGAGTTTGGAACGACTTTTGTATTCTAAAAATTGGATAGATACCGTTCAATGGCATTTGGAAGATATTATTCGTGATGAAAACATCAACCCCGAAGAAGCTTTGAAGATTAAAAGAAGAATTGATGCTTCTAATCAAAAAAGAACCGATTTGGTAGAGTTTATCGATAGCTATTTCTATCAAAAATACGAAAATGTTCTTCCAAATACAGATGCCAAAATCAATACCGAAACACCTGCTTGGGCAGTAGATAGGCTTTCTATTTTAGCCTTAAAAGTGTATCATATGCACTTGGAGGCCAACAGACCCACCGCAAGTGAAGAGCATAGAGCAAAATGCCAGGAAAAACTAAATGTTCTTAGCGAGCAAAAGAAAGATTTAAGTGAAGCTATAGACCAGTTGCTGGAAGATATTGAAAACGGTAGTGTTAAGATGAAGGTGTACAAACAAATGAAAATGTACAACGATGAAAGTCTTAATCCTATCCTTTATCAAAACAAAAAATGATGAAATTTTTACCCAGTCTTTTATTAACTATATTGTTGCTTTCCTCTTGTGCTACCGAAAAGGTAAACCTTTCTCCTATATCAGCCAACTTTACAGGAACTTCTTCCTCTAAACTTTCCGCCGATACATTCGAAAATGCAGGAAACAACGTAGAGTTTATTAAATACTCTTCTAGCCTTACCAATATTTGTAATACTTTTCCTAAATTCAAAAATCAGGAAGTCAACAAAGAGATTTCTCGTTTAAAATTCAATATCTCGGAATATATTTATGCCGTAAAAGAACACAACAAAGTAGGAAAAGAAAAAGCATTTTATAACTACGAGAAATCGTACAAAAAAATCCAAAGACTACGATCCAGACTTACCGAAGACGAGCAAAATTTACTCAATCGTTTTATGGTTAATATAAAAACCAACATTACTTTGTTGGAATCTTTGAAATCAACTCCCTAAAGACTATCTTTACGGTTTCACGTAATACTATTTTTATGATTCAACTTCAAGCGGAGGCTAATGTTCCCACAGAATATGGTATTTTCCGGATGATAGCATTTTCCGATAACGAAAAAGACTGGATGCCACATATAGCCGTAGTTTCGGAAGGTACAGACTTTTCCGGTGTGGTAAACGTTCGTTTTCATTCGGAGTGTATTACAGGCGAAGTTTTTCATTCTAAAAAATGTGAATGCGGTCAGCAATTGGACTCCGCTATGAAATACATTCACGAAAAAGGAGGACTTATTATCTATCTTCGCCAAGAAGGTAGAAATATCGGGATTATCAACAAACTAAAGGCCTATGCCCTTCAGGAAAAAGGTTTGGATACCGTAGAAGCCAATCTGGAACTCGGTCTTCCTGCTGATGATAGAGATTTTGGAGTCGCTATCGAGATTTTAAAAATCTTGGGAATAAAAAAAATTAACCTTATTACCAACAACCCCGAAAAATTAAAATTTGTTGAAAACAGCGAAATAGAGCTCATTTCAAGGATTCCTTTACAAATTGCAGCCAACAAAGAAAGTGCCTCTTATCTTCAAGTAAAAAAAGATTTCTTCGGGCATTTACTCAACGAGGAATAAAAAAATCCATTCTGTAATGAATGGATTTTTTTAGTATTAGTATAAAGCAAATAGAATTACTTAGCTGTATATGCTCTACCTTTAATTCTTGCTTTTTTACCTCTAAGATCTCTAAAGTAGTAGATTCTTGCTCTTCTAACTTTACCTTTTTTGTCTACCTCAATTTTTTGAAGAGCAGGCATATTAATAGGAAAAACTCTCTCTACACCTACATCACCACTCATTTTTCTAATGGTAAAAGTTTTGGTAGCACCTGTTCCTCTTAACTGAATCACTACTCCTTTAAAGAACTGCGTTCTTGTCTTTTGTCCCTCTTTAATTTCGTAGTAAACGGTAATACTGTCACCCGCTTTAAACTCAGGGAATTCTTTTTTTGCAATGTACTTATCCTGTACATACTTTAATAAATCCATTTTTTTATCTTAAAAAAAATTAAACGCTAAGCAACATTCACGGCTATCGTCAGAGGTTGGTTAACAGGTCGCAAAAATAAAACTTTTTCCTTAAACTACCAAATACCCGAAAAATATTTTTAGCGTATCCGCTTTGGAGCTTTTGCCTTCGCTTATTTTAGTGAATGCAACATTTGCCAATGCCCAAAAATCTCCAAATCGGTCGGTCTACAGGCACTCGCTGTTCATGCCAACACTTTTTCCTGAGCTTATGAACGAGCTCAGACAATGCCTTTCGCCCTTACGCCTGCAAAACGCTTAGATCGTTTACTACATGATCGCCCAAAATTCCTTGTATTTTTTTCAGAAAAAATGATTTTCTCATATGAAAATCATTTTTGAGTAGAGGAGATTTTATGCTAATAGAAATAACTTTATTCTTTAAATCTACTTGTTCTATTTCCTGAAACATACTTTTATCTAAATATTCTTCCAAGAAATCTTTTACCTGAAAAGCCAATAATTTATCCTCGAAACCATACTTTTTTGCTATAGCCTTCACCAATTCCGAAGATTGATATTCCCTTTTCTTTTTCATTTTTATTTGTCTTTTTGCAGTTCCAGATAGGAGTTCCACATTCAAAATCTAAGAGCCTGTTTAAATTTTTAAATAAAAATCTTTATAGTATTATCTTTAAATTTAAAAAAACCTTTGCGTCATTGCATTTATAATAGGTTAGAATTGTGAATCTGCGAAATTTTAATACGTTTGGTCTGCCTATATTCCCACCATTTCTACTACTTCTATATCGTAGCCACTTACAATAGGTTTTTGGTGAGGCGTTTGGGTAATCACTTTTATCT
>JAGOJI010000169.1 GCA_017995195.1 Cloacibacterium sp. | reverse complement strand
CAGCAGTATATTCCGGTGATTCGAAAGAAACCGCCACATGACTCATCGCACCCAGGTTATACACTTCATCCGGTTGTACTTCGGCCAGAATGCGAGTCAGGTTGGAAGTATCGGTCAGATCGCCATAGTGCAGATGCAGTTTCGGATTTTCAACATGCGGATCCTGATAGATATGATCGATACGGTTGGTATTAAACAGTGAAGCACGGCGTTTAATACCATGGACTTCATAGCCTTTTTCTAAAAGAAACTCCGCCAGATAAGAGCCGTCCTGACCAGTGATACCAGTGATAAGTGCTTTTTTCACGCTAAACCTTCCATTTTATTTCACACATAAAAATAAGAAGCAATAAAAATGCTTCTGACACTACTAATAAAATTGCTGGAACCAACACACCCCATAAGGGTGTTAATAAAAAACTTAAAAAAACATTTAAAAACCCACAGACCACTCTAAATCTGACAAAAGCATTATATTTGTTTGCAGCAAGCCAATAAATTTCTAAAACAACATTAGGGAATCTAAATAAAAAAAAGAAAGACATGATTGACAAAATCAAAACTGAATGCTTGTATTTTTCTGGATAAAAATATCCAAATAACCCAAAAGAAAAAACCTGATAAGACACAAAAATAAAAAAACCTAAGATAATCGAAAGGAAAATAGCTTTTTTTTGCCCAAAAACATCTTCCCCCCTAGATATTTTTGGCATATATAGAGACCATAAAGCATTTACAATGATCTGACCAATAGATATAAAAGAAGCTGCTGCAGAATAAATGGCAAGTTGAGATGCACCAAGCAAAGCTTCAATTAAAATCCTATCAAAACCAAAATATAAAAAGAAAGAGAAAAAGGAAATAGTAAAAGGTAACCATAAACGCCAAGCAGACAATACCATATACAAAATCACATTAGGTTTGTATGCTCTATCAAAAAAACATCCAGATCGAATACATCTAAGATAAAACCAAAAGATATAAGAAAAAAATGAAAAAATAGATCCGCTAGCAATGGCAAGAATTAAATCTTTTGAAAAGAATAATACAACCAATTTCAGTAAGAACGGAAAACTCTTAAAAAAAGAATCAATCTTTGAAAAAGACACCAGCTCATTTTTTTTCTGATAAAAGAAGAAAATATTTTTTTGCAAAACTCCGTATGCATATGCCTCAGGCATATAAACAATGAAAATTAAAATAATATTACTATTGCGTTCCCCCAATAGCAGATATGAAATGATAATAAACAACAACACAACAAAGAACAAATTCGTAGGATAAAAAAGCCCATTCCCATTCGAATAATTTTGAGACAATCCTTTTTTACTTAATAAAAAGTCACGCAGGCCTAAATCAGAGAACCCAGTCAAAACAGAAACTAGGGCAATACAAATTGCAAGCTCCCCATACACATTAATTTCAGTTAGGTGAGCCACAAAAATCAGGAATAAAAAATTTAGCGCAGGAGGCAGAATCATAGATAAAGCAACCGAGCAGATGTTTATTAATTCTTTATTTAAAATCATTTTTATTTTCACATGTAATAAAAAACTTAAACTACTCGATTGTTCTTGCAATTATTTATCACAATGAGTTGAATTCAAAAAGACCTGTCTTATTAGTATAGCAATGCAACTTAATATCATCCCAAACAAAAGACTGACAATAATAATCAGAGCTCTTTTCGGCTCATCCCTATTTAATGGCTCACTAGGTGCCTGCAAATACCGGTAACTTTTTATATCAACCTTAAATTCTGGTAACTTTTTCAGCTCAGTAAGCATACGCTCCACTTCATAGTAACGTGTAGGCATAGTGACAGGTTTATTAACCAAGTTATCAATTTGCGCATCAAGTGCTTTTGTTCCCAAGAAGAACAGCATATCTCTAGAGCTAACATTAGCATTACCCTGCATGGCACTGAGGTTTAACTCTTTGATATTCGCTTTTTCAGCTACACTTTTTGCTTTTCTAATAATGTCTATCGAATTATTTCTATCAGTCTCTGCTCTGAATTCAAGTAGTTTCTTTTCATTCTCCAGTTCCGCTACTTCTTCTTTCAAAACGGTTTTTAATTCTGTGCTTTTACTCTTCCACACTTTCTCGTTCAGTTTGTCAACATACTGGGTTAATAATTCTTTTGCTGTTGCAGCATCATTAACTGACAAAGATACAGAAGGAAATTTTACTTTTTGTTCATCGATAGGAACAACAGCTATGTTTTTTTCTATTAAATCATCTAATTTTTTTTCTTTATCTTTTTCTGATTTAATATCTTTTACCAAGTTTTGGTAATAATCACTTTGTGACCAGAATTCACGACGCAAATCGATAGAGTTAGTCTGTTTCTGGAGTTCAATAAAAACTTCTTTTGTTATTTGATCTGGAATCAGGGTGATAGCACCAATTGTTGGTTTCTGTAAGGTACGTCTAAGTTGCTGGGTAAATTCATAGTATGAACCGATTTCTTCCAGTTTCGGTGCATCAAATACCGCTTTCGAAGTCCACACCTCTTCCGCTGTAAAAGCATAAATCCCAGCTGCCAAGGTGGTTGCTGCTGTCACCAGTGCAATTTTCGCCTTTTGCTTCCAAAGCGTACGGAATAGTTCGACCAGATCAATTTCATCATTGTCCTGATAGGCCATTGGATATGGG
>JAGOJI010000084.1 GCA_017995195.1 Cloacibacterium sp. | reverse complement strand
AGACGCTACCAGCCAAGGATTGATGAACAACGCAGGAGGAATGATTGGCGGATCCGGAAGCACAGCCGGAATTCCGGACACGGCATGAGAATTGCCCGAAACCGACGGAAAACTCATCGCAAAATTTGTTTTGGAAGAAGGGCAGCAACCTCTCACAGTGGGTTCCCGAGGAACAGCCGTGATTTATTCCGACAACTTAAAACCTTTGCACCTTATCCGCAAAGTGATGGTAAGAGTGAACAGTAAAGTCAATTATCTAATTCCGAAACTGCACTAAAATGTTAAAGAAAATAAGCGTCACGAGTGTCATTTTTTTAAGTTTTACTGCCTGTATCGGCTACAAGGAAGCCACGCCGGAAAAGGTAGAAACCCTAAAAAACACCAGTGAAATAAAGGCAAATATTGAAATCCCCGACAAATGGATTCAGGATAAAGAAACAGAACAACCCGGCTTTTCGTACCAATGGCTGAGCGAGCTTTTAACGCCCGAACTGGAAGCCTTAATCAAAGAAGGATTGGCACACAATGCCGACATCATTATTTCTAAAGAGGCACTAAACCAAGTAGAACTGGCTATGGATATTGCGGGGAGCAACCTGTATCCCAGCGTAAATGCTTTGGCAAACACCAGCAACAACCTCGTGAGCGGAAGCCATATCGGAAATCTACAATTAAAAGCCAGTTGGGAATTAGACCTTTGGGGCAAAAATAAATCCGGGCAAATGGCAAGTGTAAGCCAATATTATTCGGCGAAATTTCAGCAGAGAATGCTGGAACAATCAGTAGCTGCCATGATTGCCAAAGCTTATTTTCTGAATATCGCGGGGCAGTATCAGGAACATAAAATCAGTCAGTACATCAAAATAACTGAAGATTTAAAGAAAATTTATTCCGTTCAGAATAAGGTTGGAACTGCGAATGCATTGGACTTGTCCAATATTGAGAGCGAAATTATTTTGCTGCAATCCTATTTGGAAAAAGTTAAAAACGCCAATTTACAGTCCAGAAGAACTTTAGAAATACTTTGCGGAAAATATCCGGAAGGATTGATAAAGGTAAATGCTGGGTTTTTGCCTTTAAAAGAAAATATTCCGACAAACTTCCCATTGAACCTTTTAGAGAAAAGGTCGGATATTATGGCACAACAGTTTTTGATAGAAAGCAGCTTCTACGAAGTTCAGGAAGCTAAAGCTGCACGGTTGCCGTCCATCAATATAAGTGCATCTTTTGGTGCTGCGGGAACCAACGTGGGAGGCATTAGCAATTTGTTTTCCAATCCTTTGGTAAGAGTTGGCGGAGGTCTTACGACACCTATCTTTAACGCCGGAAAACTCAAGAAAAATGTGGAGGTAAAAACCTCCGAACAGAAACAGATTGTAGAAGAATACGCAAAGTCGGTGCTTTTGGCATTTAGCGAAGTGGAATCTGCGTTGGCGAATTTAAGCTCTATTAATAAGCAAGATGTTTTTCAGGAGCAGGCGATTTCGGCATTGCAGAAAAACATTGACTTGACCAAAAAACAGATAAAGGTAGGAAGCAATAATAGCTTTGTATTGCTCCAAAAACAAAGAGACCTCATCAAAAAAGAAATGAATACCATAGACCTTGATTTGCTGCAACGCATCGAGCGAATTAACCTCTATATGGCATTGGGAGCCAATGCTTTGGATAATTTTTAGGGAGTGCGGTATGATTTAAATTTAAAGGGAGTGTTATTGGGTAGTTCCTTTTTTAAGATTTAAAAAACAGACATTTATTAGTTCAAAAAAATTAATAATATTTTCAACGTAAATTTGTATAGCAACCATCATAGAAGCTGTAAAAAACGAAATCCGATATTTGATAGAGGAAAACGCAAAATCTTGTTTTTTTCCCTAAAGGTGATGATGCTTCAATAGTCTGAAAGAAAACAATAAAAAATAATCCAATGAAAAAGATTGTTTTACCACTTATTTTCCCTGTTGCTCTTTGCGCACAAACTACTGTTGATACTACAAAAGTAGATTTAAAAGAGCCTGCGCAAGACCATATTACGTTATTCGACAAGAAGGCTTCGGCAAGGTTGCTCTTTGTGGGGGATTATGCCAAATCATTTACCACGGATGTGGACATGACCGGAAAACACAATCCGGAAGCTTCGGACAATGGTTTTTATCTGAAATATGTTCGGATTAACGCCAAGTTCGATATTTCCAAGAAACTCTCGGCACTGGTTTTAGTGAATTTGGCGGATTTCAAGAATGACCCCAAAAGCAGGGTGCTGGAAATCGCTTCGTTGAAGTATGCTGCAAATCCTTACCTCAATCTACAGGTTGGGCAGTTTCGTCCCTATTTCGGGTTAGAAGATATGTATCCTGCGGAAATTATGAAGTCTAATGCGTGGAGCAACCAGTACGGCGCAATGAGCCGAAGCAATTGGCAAAGTTTCCAGATAGGTGCGGCTGTTTTTGGTTCGCTTCAAAAAAATAAAGTTCCTTTGCGCTATTATTATACTTTTTATAATGGAAATGGCAAAAACCAAATTCAAGATGATGATGATGCAAAAAACCATGCATTCAGGCTGGAATATGATTTGCTTCCGAAACTCACTTTAGCCGGCAACAGCGCCTTCACCAGGGTTCAATCGCAAAATGCAAGTATGCATGGAATTGATTTTCAGTATGAGCAAAAATTATCCGATGTTTGGAATTTTGATATTTCCAGCGACTTTAAATATGGAACCAATGTGGCGGCGTTTAAGAGTTCTACACTGGCGGACAAGAAAATTTCTGATTTTCGACTTACAGGCTTCTACATTTTACCTGCGGTTTCAAGGCAGTTGAACAAGAAAATGAACAGTTTTGCCGAACTCTCTTTAAGGTACGAATATCTGGAGGAGCTTAAAAACGGTAATCACTCCAATACAATTACACCAATGCTCAGCTATGTTGTGGGAAATGACTACGCATGTAAGGTTTCGCTCGTGGGAATTTTTATAGACTACAAAAATAACATTCCTTCAACCTCACAATACAGCTCAAACATTTTTTTGCTGCAGTTCCAAGTTAGATACTAAAAAAACTTTATTATGATAAGCGAAATTAATCTAAAAGCTCTTGTGTTCACTCTTGTCGTAGGGCTTGTTATCTGGTTTATTCCAGTGCCGGAAGGCGTTCAGCCAAACGCGTGGCATCTACTGGCGATATTTGTATCAACCATCGTGGGAATTATCTCGAAAGCTGCACCCATGGGAACCATGGCGATGATTGGGATTACGCTTTGCGCCGCAACGCAGGTTGTAGCACCGGGCGATACCCAGCAATCCATCAAAAATGCGTTGAGTGGATTTGGGAACTCTACCATTTGGTTAATTGGTCTGGCTTTCTTTATCGCCCGAGGTTTTATTAAGACTGGCTTGGGAACACGGTTGGCGTATTATTTCATAAGCGTTTTTGGCAAGAGTTCTTTGGGTTTGGCATACGGTCTAAATTTGGCGGATTTAATCCTCGCTCCCGCAATTCCGAGCAATACCGCGAGAGCTGGAGGTGTTATTTTCCCTATCATGAAATCAATTGCCGTAAATATGGGTTCGAAATCGGAAGTGGAAAGTACACACCGAAGAATTGGATCTTTTCTCACATTGAGCAGTTATAATGCAAACATGATCACTTCGGTGATGTTCCTCACCGCTACGGCAAGTAACCCGATGGCACAGAAATTTGCCCATGATCTTGGAATTGAAATCTCATGGGGAAGCTGGTTTATGGCGGTAGTGGTTCCGGGATTGGTGTGTTTCCTCCTTATTCCTCTTGTTCTTTATAAAATTTACGCTCCAGAGTTGAAAAAAACGGCGGACGCACCACAAGTTGCCAAAGAGAACTTGGCAAAAATGGGCAAAATGACCAGAAATGAGGTGGTCATGATTATGGTATTCATCATTCTTCTGGGTCTCTGGATTTTCGGAAGTTTATTTTCAATGGACGCTACCACTGCGGCACTCATTGGATTGTGTATTTTGCTTCTAACCAGCGTCTTGACTTGGGAAGATGTGAAGTCCGAAAAAGGAGCCTGGGATACGATAGTTTGGTTTTCTTCTTTGGTGATGATGGGTTCCTACCTTAATTCCTTGGGATTAATAGGCTGGTTTGGTAATATTGTGAGCGGTGAGATGAGTGGCTTCTCTTGGCAGATTGCATTTATCCTTCTCATCGTGGTTTACGCCTATTGCCACTATATGTTTGCAAGTGCAACTGCACAAGTTGCCGCCATGTATTCGGTTTTCCTTACGGTGGGTATTTCTGTGGGCGTTCCGGGCGTTGTATTGGCGGTATTTCTAGGTGCTTCTACAACACTTATGGGATCGTTAACCCATTATGGTCATGGACCTGCACCCATATTTTTTGGTTCGGGATACGTCTCCATGAAAAGTTGGTGGACCTACGGCTTCATTATGTCCACCATGTTTCTTGTGGTTTGGTTTCTTGTGGGAGGATTGTGGTGGAAGTTGATCGGTTTGTGGTAGAAACAGGTTTTATTTAATTTTTGGGGTTCTTTGGAAATTATTTCTAAACTTATCCTGAATGAATATCCTTTATGAGTTATCATAGATACTTTTGACATCATAAAGTATATTATTTTTAAAGTTTTTCATTTTTTTGAAAATTTAGAATACTGATCACAGGCTCTTGAGTTTTTTATCCTTCATGAAATCTTACGGTAAAATTTTAAGACAATGCACCAGATGTGTTAAAAAAAACACTGTTTTTAAATCATGATGGTTTTTATAAGTAATTGTAATAATTTAACACTATATTTTTGTTCAATAACATATTGATAGTAAGTCTCATATCTCGTGTCTAAATTCTCATATCTACTTAACAACACTTGAAAGAAGTCATCAAAGCATTAATTTTAAACCTTAAAAACAATATATTATGGCAACATTTTTCAAAACAATTCGCAACACCGTAAAGCATTGGTATGTACCGGCTATTATTGGTATGTTATTTATTCTATTGGGCGGTTATATGTTTACGGTACCTGCATCGGCGTACCTTTCGTTGGTTATGTTCTTCAGTGTATCTTTTTTAGTGAGCGGTATTCTTGAAACCTTTTTCTCTATTCAAAACAAAGATGAGTTGGAAGGTTGGGGTTGGTATCTTGCAAGTGGAGTATTTACACTGCTTATAGGTATTTTGTTGGTAACCAAGCCACTTGTTTCAGCTACGGCGTTACCGTTTTTTGTGGGTTTTAGTTTGTTGTTCCGCTCATTTCAGGCACTTGGATTTGCCTTTGAGCTAAGAAATTATGGTTCTTTGAAATGGGGCAACTTGGCAATTGCAAGCATACTTGGTATTGTGCTTTCTTTTTTGCTGATTGCAAATCCTATTTTTACAGGAATGTCTTTAGTCGTGATGACTGCCTTGTCTTTCATCTTCACGGGAGTGGCGGGTATTGTGTTGGCGTTTCAGTTGAAAAAGTTGAAAACGCTTCCTCAGAAAATCAATAAAGAACTAAAAGAAAAAATTGAAGAACTAAAAGAAGAATACTACAAAAATATTGAAGCCGACGATAAATAATGATTTTTTTCGCCAACGCTAAGAACTAAGAAAGCAACCATTTTTGGGTTGCTTTTTTATTGCATACGACGATTCTGCATGTTGCAAATTGCGAAGCAATCATTGTAACAAATAAAAACATGAAAATCAATGAGATAAGCTCACGTTGTATGCTGTTTTTTTAGTTCCAAAAGTCCAACAAGTTTTTTATTGCTTCTTGAAATAATTTTGGAGATTTTACACTTAAAACTAATTGCCCGTTTTTGTTGAGTAAAAATCCAACTTCAATTTCTACAATTGATGTTTCTTCACTGCCAAAAAGAACCACAGTTCTTATGATTTTATATTTTGGATAATGCTTCTTGATGTAAACTTTTTCTATAAAGTCAAAAGTTTTTATTTGTAAAATTCCTGCATTTCTGTTTATGTATTTTTCGCCTTCAATGTTTATGATTTCTTTTTCTTTTGGGTCAAGTAAAATCAAATCTGGAATTTCTATAATTTGTTTTTTGTCACCGGCTTTATATAAAGCTCTGTCTTTGTATTTTTCTAATGGAATTGGTTCTCCGTTTAGTGGAAAGAAATATCCTTTTTCAGAACCTGCGTGATTTTCAAATATTGAGTAACCTTGCGTAAATTCTTCTACAACTAAATGAATAAAAATTGTTCCCAGTTTTTCGCCATCTTTATCATATCTCCAATAATCTTTGTACATTTCGGCTTTTGGAACTTGTAAACCGTCTAATTTTATACCGATTTTGTTAGCAATTTGTATAAATTTATTGGTTCGTCCAACGTGTTTTTGTTCTAAACCGTGTTGAGTTATTACAATGTCTTTTTTCCAACCCAATTGTCGTAAAACCGCACTAATGAGACTTAAAGCACCAATGTTGGGGTCATGTGAAAGTCCGTTGCTTTTGAAAAGTCTTCCAGAAACTTCAATTTTATCTTTTGATTTTGTAAGTAAAATTGGTACATTTCCTTTTGGTGCTTTCCTCATGCTGTTTTTTAAATCTATGATTTCTTCAATGGATTTAAAAGGTGTAAATATATTTTCATCAAGTTTTTTTCCTAAAATTTCAACACCCAAAGTCAAAAGCAACTTTGTTCCAAAAATATATGTTGAGGTTGGTTCTACTTTTTGGTCAACTTGCAAATTATAAAGCATTATCTTTTTTGCATTTGGATAATAACTTTCTATAAAAACAAATTTACTACAACGTTGATAAACGCCTGTATTTCTACTTTCTTTATCGTCTGTTTTGGTTTCTTCTATTGCGTAAATTGGCTCGTCTTGTAATGTTGGCTCATCTTTTTGATAGAAAATCAAAAAATCTGTAAAACTTGAATTTCCCGAAACCGTTTTGATATAAACTTTCTCAACTTTGTTGCAACGAAAACCTGTAACTTCATAAGTGAAAGTAAATTTGTTATCTTTTTATTTTGGGCGTTTCCCTTCGGGTCGGGCTATTCGCTACAATCTTTTTTGCCTTGCAGGACAAAAAAGGATTTTCGCTTCTATCCCTAACGCAAAAACTGTTTCCAAAAATCATCAGCATCTAAAGTTTCTTTTGCTGACTTTATAGCTTTTGAATAATTAAACTCCTCATCTCCATCAATTTCTTCATAATATGCCATTTTTGAATTTTTATAAACAAAATCAAACCAATTACATTCTTCAAATTCTAATTTCTTTAAATCCGTATCAAATAAATTTTGACTAAATGCAACATCAACTGCTTGTTCATTTTTTCTATAAAAATCTTCTTTTGGGAATTTAACTCTAATTAGCCCACAACTTGAAATAATAACCTCTCTATCTTCTTTTGAGAATTTAGCAATTTCTCCAACACCTTTGTACCAAAATGAGTTTTGCCTTTTGGTATCTAATTTTTGTATGTAAATTTCTTTTTTCATAATTAATCCAAAAAAATAAAATTACGATGATACTCTAAATATTGCACTCTATTTTCAATTGGTAACTTTTCATAAACCCTTTTTGGTTCAATTCCGATAGAAATAATATTTGTTTTATCTAATGCCTTTGATATTAGTAGCCTTTTATTATTTTCAAAAGAAATCAAGCCAATATCAAAAAGTTTATCAATAGTTGGACTGAAAATAAAACCATTATTTTTATCTAATCTTTCTTTATTATTTGAGACACGCCAAGGTTTTATATGGCTTGCCGTAAGTATTCTTCTGTCCGTTATACCTGTAATTGGGCAAAATGGAATTTCATCTAAAAGGTTTCGTCTAAATTTCTCTTGACCAATTCTAATAGTTTGCTGGATTATTTTTGAAGTATTTTCAACTTCTATTTGAGTTGGATTTTTCAAAATTTCTTTATCCAAAAAATCAGTTGGTTGATATTCTAACGGAATTTTGTCCAAATGATTTATTAAACCATAAAGACCTGGCAAAATTTTATAAAATCTCTTATCTCTTTGAACTCGTTCGTTTATAGTTTTGTGAGGTGTTAAACCTTCAAATTTTTTAAACAAAGGTGCTACTTCATAAATCTGTTTCAAAGTTGCAAAATATCCAAGTTGAATTATTGCTCTTTCAACAGCTTCCGACCAAGTTAGTTCTTTTAATTCAGCCATATTTTGAAAGTGTAATTTTTAGATTTAAGCACCTCAACACTTGCATTTTTATCTCTTACACGTGTTTGATAGTTTGAGTTGGAATAATGAAAATCAATGAAATTAATCTTATAATTTGGTTTGCTTGCAACCCAAGATTTTAATATATCATTTGATTTTCCTTTGTGTTCTAAAACATTTGATAACGCAAATTTTATATTCCTGCTGTCTAAGTTGTCAAGTGTTTGTAAAAGTTGTTTTTCCTCCTTTTCTGTCCAACCTTTAAAACCTCGCTTCCCATCATTATAAGTTCCCGTTGTAATTAAATAAGGTGGGTCGCAATAAACAAAATCATTGTTGTTTAGAAATGTACAATCAAAGTGATTAAAACAAACATTTGAAAAGAAAACATTAGATTCTTTTAACCGAATGATGAAGTTTTCTAAATTTTGTTTCATTGAAGTGTTGAAACTACTTCTTTCACGTCCAAAAGGATTGTTAAACTCGTGATTGTTGTTAAAACGAATTTGGTGGTTAAAGGAAAAAGCAATAAGAACAAATAAATCCAACGGATTCTTTTGTTCATTGTATTTTGCCCGCATTTTTTTATAACCTTCTTCGTTGGTCAAAGAAAGTTCAAATTCTTTTATTCTGTTTTCTATGTGTGAAATTGTAGTATCAAGGTCGTTTTCTTGAAATGTTTGGTACATTTCAATTAAGTAAGTTAGGTTGTCGTTAAAGTAAATTTTATTAGCATTTACGTTAATACCTACATTGCAACCACCAGCAAACAAGTCAATGAAATTGTCAATTTCTTTAGGAAATAAAGGCAAAATTTGGTCTAATATTTTGCTTTTTCCACCAATATAATTTAGTGGAGACTTTGTTTTCTTTAAACTATTTCTGCTTGTTACGGGCATTCAAATATCTATTTTCGCAAAGTTACAAATTTTAGTTTTGGTTTTTTCGGCTTCGAAAATTTTGTTTTTGTTCAGATTTTTTTTTAGCACTGTTAAAATGATATGCAACGCAAATGGGCTTTGCGAAATCGAAGATTCGGCGGAGCCACTTGCGAGCTACAGCAAGTTCTGCAACTTTCTCTACTGACTGAATTAGAGCCTGTCTAAATTTGTAAAATATTTTTAACATTAAGAAACCTTTAGGTTCGGCGAAGCCAATTTAAGGCAATTTAGCTTAATGTATTTAATTCTAAATCAATTTATTGATTTCTTAAATTTGTCCTTAACTAACTGAATGCCTTAATGTTAAAAAAGGCAATAAACAAAGTTTATTTTAAATTAAAAAAATTAAGGAAGTGCATAAAAAAATTATTTAACCTGAGTTCGGGATAAGATATTTAAT
>JAGOJI010000168.1 GCA_017995195.1 Cloacibacterium sp. | reverse complement strand
AACCATCGGGTTTTTTATTTTCTTCGACCCATTTTTTCATATAATCACGTAAATACTCCCTGAAATAAGTGGCAGTTCCTTCTTTATGTGTTTCTAATTTGAAATTTAATTTGAGCGGTAAGCTTTGTAATCTTTCTTTCTCTTTTTCTGAAATGATTTTTCCTTTTTCCATTTGTGAAAACACCACATTTCGGCGATTTATTACGCCTTGTGGGTTTCGAATTGGATTGTATAACCCTGAATTTTTAAACATTCCAACTAATATTGCCGACTCACTGATAGTTAAATCCTTTGGTTCTTTTGAAAAATAAGTTTTAGCGGCAGAACTTACTCCCACAGAATTATTTCCAAAATCATATACGTTGCAATACATAGCAATGATTTCGTTTTTAGTATATTGTCTTTCTAAACGTATGGCTATAATCCATTCTTTTACTTTTTGTACAATTCTAAAAGGCAAAAACTTTGAACCTTCCCCATGAAACAATTGTTTGGCTAACTGCTGTGTCAATGTACTGGCTCCACCGCTGGTTCCCAAGCTAGAAATGGCTCTCAAAGTTCCTCTTCCATCAATACCAGAATGTTCGTAGAAACGAGCATCTTCTGTTGCTACTAATGCTTGAACTAGATTTTTAGGTAGATCAGCATATTTTAACTGAGACCTATTTTTTTGAAAATACTTACCTAAAACTACTCCGTCAGCCGAAATAATTTCTGTCGCTAAGTTAGAATCAGGGTTTTCTAAATCTTCAAAAGAGGGCATGGAGCCAAAAAGTCCCCAGGAAGCAAGTAGGAAAAATAAGCCGATTCCTGTTAAACCCATGAAGAATAATTTCCAAAATTTCTTTTGATAATATGCAATATCTTTGATATCATCTTTCCCTTGGTTGTTGTTTTTTTTGATAGCCATAATACTATTTTATTCTTTTTTTTCTATTCTAAAACCTACTTCGGTAATTCCGTCTAGAGCTTTTACACCAGGGACTTTACCGTTTTCTCTAACTGCTTGCTTGATGCTTACTTTGTATTTTGATCGAAATCGTACATTTTCTTTGTAAAAGAGTTTACTTTCCTTAATATCCGAAAACCCATCGCCTAATAATGTACCGTCTGGATCAGCCATTTGATATTCCAAGGTGTCCACTTTAGTAAAGCCATTTGGCATTTCTAAGGCTACAATTAAAAACAAATTATTGAACTTATATGCATTATTAGCTCTTAAGTTTATAAATAAATTGTATCGTTTTGTTGAGTCCAATTCTGGTAAATTGAACTTTACTATACTGTCTTTATGCCATTCGTTTCCAACAGATTTATACTCATCATACACTCTTTTTTCATCACAAGAAATAAAGAGAATGGAAACCAAAAGAAATAAAGTGTTATTTTTTATCCACATTTTTAGTAATAATTATTGGTTTTCTTGGCTCTGCAGGTTTTTTATCAGCAGGAGTTTTGCGGTTATTTTTTGCAGGTTTATTATTGTTTGCAGGCTTGTTGCTGTTTGCCACAATTGCATTTTCACCAGCAGGTTTGCGTTTTTTATTAGGTTTTCGCTTTGCTTTTGGTTGGTCAAAACGGGTTAGACTTTCTTGTCCCATTGCATTGTTAAAGTTTTTCTCTTGCTCTACAATAATTTCTATTGCATAATCTTCTAGTGAAGAAACTTTATTTTTCAGTTTGTTTTCAGCAACAATTTCTCTGACTTGGTCAATTTTTAAGACATGCCAATTAGCAAAATTGTTGGTGTAGGCAAACCACATTAATCCCTTGAAAATATCTTGTTTTTGACAAATTGCATCTCCTTTTTCAGTGACTAATTTGGTGTCAAAATCTGGAAAATCTTTTAGGGCATCCATGTAAGTGTCTAACTCATAGTTTAAACAACACTTAAGTTTTCCGCATTGTCCAGCCAGTTTTTGTGGATTCAAAGACAGTTGTTGGTAACGTGCTGCCGATGTATTTACACTTCTAAAATCTGTTAACCAAGTAGAACAACACAATTCCCTCCCGCAAGAACCAATTCCGCCTAAGCGAGCCGCTTCTTGGCGAAAGCCTACTTGTTTCATTTCAATTCTAGTGCTGAATTCCTTAGCAAAATCCTTTATTAAAGCACGAAAATCTATTCGATCATTAGCCGTATAATAAAAAGTAGCTTTTGATCCGTCACCCTGAAATTCAATGTCTGAAATTTTCATTTCAAGTTTTTGAGCAATCGCTAATTCTCGAGCTCTCACTTTCATAGGTTCCTCTTTCTCACGAGCCACTGACCAGATGTCAATGTCTTTTTGAGATGCTTTTCTATAAATTTTTGGTACCTCATTGCTTAAATGATTGACCCCTTTTTTCTTCATTTGTATTTTGACTAATTCGCCCGTCAAGGTAACAATTCCTATATCATGTCCTGGCGAAGCAACGGTAGCTACTATATCGCCCATACTTAAAGTTAATTTTTCAGTATTGCGATAAAATTCTTTTCTTCCGTTTTTAAAACGTACCTCCACACAGTCAAAGGGAGCATCGCCATTAGGCAAACTCATATTAGAAAGCCAATCGAAAACCGTTAATTTATTGCAGCTATCGGTGCCGCAAGTCCCATTATTTTTACAACCCTTTGGTGAGCCACCATCAGAAGTTGAACAACTTGTACATGCCATAATTTTATATGTAG
>JAGOJI010000167.1 GCA_017995195.1 Cloacibacterium sp. | reverse complement strand
TAGGTTACTTTGTTTTTGAGAACTCTGAAAAGTATGAGCGTTTTGAAGAGCAAGATGTGTCTTTGTACCCACAAATTTTTTCAAAATTTTGGTTCAAAGACCCTCTTGCTTTTTTGCAAAAAGGGAAAAAAACTGCGGAACTTGTTTTTTTGTTTTACTTGAAGTCAGGTTTAAAATTCCAAAATAATCTAATTAATTCTTTTTTAATCTCTAAAGATTTCAGAATCATCCATATTCGTATTATTTAGTCTAAGTCCCTTTAATACTATTGTTTTCGTGATTCTTATACCCCAATTTTGCAGAAGAAATTTTAATTGAAAAAACAAAAATGAAATAATTATGATAGTAAACCTAATCACACAAGAAGACCTTAAGGAATTCAAAATTGAGTTGCTGGAAGATATTAAGAATCTATTCAATATAAAGGTTTCTGAGCAGAAATTATGGCTACGTTCATCAGAGGTCAAAGAACTTTTGAAAATCTCTTCCGGAACATTGCAAAACCTTCGTATAAAAGGAACATTATCTTATACCCGTGTCGGCGGAACATTATATTACAATTACAAAGACATTGAAAAAATGTTGAAGAATAAATAATGTTTCAAAAAGCCGAAACCAAATTATGAATTACATCAAGCACCTCACAGCTTTCTATGAAAAGGTAGCTCAGGATAATACACTTAATCCATCACATATCAGTCTCTATTTAGCATTATTCCAGTTCTGGAACTTCAGCCGTTTCCGAAATCCGGTCAGTATTTCACGTGATGAAGTGATGCGCATTAGCAAAATCCGTTCAAAAGCCACCTACCACAAATGCCTGAAGAATCTACATTCTTCGGGCTATATTGATTATCAGCCATCTTATAATCCGTTTCAGGGAAGTCAGGTGATTATGCTGGATTTTGCTGGGGAGTTGAAGGTTGTTTGTAAGAAAAGAGAGATAAGTATATAATACGGTATTGTTTCAACCCGCCATATTGTGTCAGAATTTATGCAGTCTTGTTATGAAATTTTAGAAAAATATTCAAATGGAAACCTTAGTCACGATATCAGAACCCCAAAAGCCTATTGTTTTGATGATCTTGGTACAGAAACCACTTCCAAATACTTCGGCAACGACTGCAACGTGATGGCAGAAATCCTTCTTACAAGATATGACCTTTTTGTAGAAAAAGGAATCGTCACCCCACCTTACAACCAATCTCTTTCCTACCGAAATAGAATCCCAATACTGTAACCGCCTCCGTTCTAGAATGAGAGAAATGTTTAATTTGTTTGGATATGAAGAAAACTCAGGAGATAAATGAAAATGAACGGAGCTTCTTCTGAGTTGCAATGGCTAATGGAATATCGTTTTTTGTCCCAAAAATTGATAAAATTTGGGACATAATAAACCTGAATTCGGTTAATAAGCTAATGAGGTTTATTATTGATTTTTAAGTTTATTAAGAATAATATTATTTTTATCAAATAATAGAATAGTGTCCCAAATTTTTACTAAATTTGGGACAAATTATAAGTGTTTTTAATAATGCAATCTATTCATAGCCAGCTAGAAGATAAGATATTAAGTTTGAAGAAAGGAGCAATAGTTTTTGTTTCAGATTTTGCGGGATTTGGTACAGCCGAAAACGTGAAAAAAGTATTGCTGCGTTTAGAAAAAAAACAACTTCTAGTAAGATTAGCACACGGCATATACCTCTATCCCAAAATTGATAAAGAATTAGGGATATTGTATCCATCTACAGAAAGTATAGCCGAAGCAATTGCGAAAAGAGATAAAATACGGATTATTCCTACAGGTATTTATGCTTTACAGCAATTGGGAATATCTACTCAAATCCCTATGAATGTAATATATCTTACAGACGGAGCTCCTCGTAAAATCAAAGTTGGAAAAAGAACAATTACTTTTAAGAAAACGGTACCTAAGAATTTGGCAATAAAAAATAAAATCCTGTCCAATATTGTACAAGGGTTGAAAGAATTAGGAAAAGAGAATATTACGGACGAAGTTAAACAAAAAATAAATCAGGCATTGGAGAAAGTTCCCGTAGAAATTTTAAAAGAAGAAATTTTAAATGCTCCGGTTTGGGTGCGAAATGAAGTGTTATCCTTAAATAATTAAAGCAAATGAATGGGTGGTTAAAACTATCGAAAAAGAGAAGGATAGAAATTTTAGAGCAGGTTAACAATCGTTTAGGCTTACCAATTCAGGCTGTGGAAAAAGATTGGTGGGTAACAATGGTACTCAAAGCGGTTTTCTCATCAAGATTTGCAGAACATTTCGTATTCAAAGGCGGAACATCTTTGAGTAAAGCATATCATTTAATTGACAGGTTTTCTGAAGATATTGATTTAGCGATTGATCGGAAATTTTTAGGATTCGATGGCGAATTATCCGGGACACAGATTAAAAAACTGAGAAAAGCATCAGGAACATTTATCGTAACAGATTTTTTTAATGAATTAAAAATTCAATTAAAAAACCTAGGAATTCCGGATGAAGAATATGAATTGGTCACAAATAACGAAATTGATGATACTAGCGATCCACACACCATAGAATTACAATATCAATCTATTGTAGAGCAAGGAGATTATTTGCCACAGAGAGTTTTGATAGAAATTGGCTCTCGCTCCTTAATGGAACCTTCAGAATCCAGGCCAATTGAA